>CANGMW010000066.1 GCA_947454695.1 Comamonadaceae bacterium
ATGCCTCCACCCAGTTATTTCACGTGGTGCGCCAGCACCCGTTTGCCCATGCCACTTTGAGTGACGAGGACGTGCGCATTAATTTCGCCGAACACGCCCAGGCAGGGGATCGGGTGGCGGTGGTCGTCACCGCACCGCTCACCACCGATGAAGTCTGGACGCCGTTTGCCCCCGGCGAGTTGCGTGTGTTTGTGGACGGCGCACCGCTGCCCTGACGGGCAAAAAATCAACGCACGAGCGGTGAAGGTCGAAGGCGCAGGACGAAGGTCGCAGGACGAATGCGCTGGCCGCTGGCCGATCAGCCTCATGCGGCTTGCAGCGCGTCCATGAACATGGCGGCCACATCAAAGCCGGTCTGGTCGGTGATTTCCTGAAAACAAGTGGGACTGGTGACGTTGATTTCGGTCAGACTGTCGCCGATCACATCCAGGCCGATGAGCAACAAACCGCGCGCGGCCAACACCGGGCCGATGGCGTTGGCAATCTCCAGGTCACGTGCGCTCAGGGGCTGCGCCACGCCCTTGCCGCCTGCCGCCAGGTTGCCGCGCACTTCATTGCCTTGCGGGATGCGCGCCAGACAGAACGGCACCGGCTTGCCACCGATCACCAACACGCGCTTGTCGCCGTCCTTGATGGCGGGCAGGTACTTTTGCACCATCACGCTTTGCGCGCCCTGGCGGTTGAGTGTCTCGCTGATGGAGCCTAAGTTCATGCCGTCGGGCGTAACGCGGAAAATCCCGGCACCGCCCATGCCGTCCAAGGGCTTGAGGATGATGTCGCCATGCTCGGCATGGAAGCGCCGGATCTCCGATTCCTGGCGCGTGACCAAAGTGGGTCCGATGAATTGAGGAAAGGCCATGATGGCCAGTTTTTCTGGATGGTCACGCAAGGCGGCTGGCTTGTTGAACACCCGCGCACCTTCACGCTCAGCCTGCTCCAAGAGGTGCGTGGCGTAAAAAAACTCGCTGTCAAAAGGCGGGTCTTTGCGCATCACCACGGCATCAAACTCCTTGAGTGCACGCACACCTGCGTGCTTCACTTCAAACCAACGGTCTGCATCGCCGGTGAGCACAATCTCCCGAACCTGCGCCGTCACCTGCGCGCCACGCTGCCACAGCAGCTCGCGGGTTTCGCAGGCCGACACCGTGTGGCCACGCCGCTGCGCTTCGCGCATCATGGCGAAGGTGCTGTCTTTGTAAGTGCGGAAGGTCTCCAGCGGGTCTGCGACAAATAGAAGGTTCATGGTCAGGGTCCGGGGCTAGGTGAATGTCTCAATGCCACAGTGTCAAAATCACGTTAAGGTAAACAATCTTTAGCAGGAGTCTCTCATGAAACGTCGTCAACTTCTTCAAGCTACCTCTTTGTTGGCGCTGCCCAGTCTGGGCATGGCACAAGACAAGTACCCCAATAAACCCATCACCATCGTGTGCCCTTACCCGGCCGGCGGCAACACGGACCAGCGCTCGCGGCAGTTCGGCCGCTTCCTGTCCACCGCACTGGGTGTTCCGGTGATTGTGGACAACAAGCCCGGCGCCGGCGGCAACATCGGCACCGAAATCATTGCGCGCGCCAAGCCCGATGGCTACACCATCGGCATGGGCAATTTTGCGCCGCTGTCGGTCAACCCCACCATGTTCAAAAAAGTGAACTTTGACCCCAACAAAGATTTCGCCCCGATTTGCCTGATCGAGCGCGGCCCGCTGGTGCTGATGGTGCGCCCCGACTCGCCCTTTAAGAATGTGAAGGACATCGTCGCCGCCGCTAAGGCCAAGCCCGGCGGGCTGTCTTATGCCAACGGCGGCACCGGTGGCTCCCACCACCTCGCGGCCGAGATGTTCAAAAAAATGGCCGGCGTGGACATCACCAACATTCCCTACAAAGGCGGAGCGCCCGCTGCCATGGATTTGATGGGTGGTCAGGTGGACATGATGTTTGAGCAGATGTACGCCGCCTCGGCCAACATCCGCGCGGGCAAGATGCGCCCGCTGGCCATCACCAGCCTGAAACGCTCGCCGCAATTTCCCGAAGTCCCCACCATGGCAGAGCAAGGCTTCCCCGGCTACGAGATCAGCAACTGGCAAGGCTTCATCGCGCCGACCGGAACACCCGCAGCGATCCTCAAGCTGCTCAATGAAGTGACCAACAAAGCCTTGGCCGACCCCACCATCAAGGAGCAGATGCTGGCACAAGGCAATGAGCTTGGTGGCGGCACACCGGAGCAATTCGCGGCGCACATCAAGGCTGAAAGCGAGCGTTGGAGCAAGCTGGTGCTGTCAGCCAAAATTTCAGCGGACTGAGGCACTTAAACGAAAAAGCCCACGTCGCACTGCCGGCGTGGGCTTTTTGCCATCGTCGCACGCAAGGTGCACTGCGACCAGCCTTCAGATTTCGATCTTGGAGCCCAACTCCACCACTGAGTTGTTGGGCAAATTCAAGAAGGCCGCCGCACCACTGGCGTTGTGGTGCATTTGCGCAAACAGCTTTTCACGCCAGGACGCCATGCCGCTGCCCAGGGTAGGAATCACAATGTCGCGCGAGAGGAAGTAGCTGGTGGTCATGTCATCCATCTCACATCCACGACCGCGCAACTCACGCAGTGCCACAGGCAAATCCGGATCATTTTTAAAACCATAGTGCACGGTGACCTGCCAGCAGTCATGGCCCAGGGGTTCAATCTCGACGCGCTTGTCTAAGCCGATCCAAGGCACTTCATGGCTGCGCACCGTGACGAATAAGTTGTTGGCGTGCAAGACCTTGTTGTGTTTGAGGTTGTGCAACAGGGCATTGGGCACCGTGCCCGGCTCGGCGGTCAGAAACACGGCCGTGCCTTCCACCCGCACCGGTGGACTGACAAAAATGGCTTCCAAAAAGCTGCGGATGTCGATGGCGTCAGCTCGGAGAGCTTTATTGAGCAAATGTCGACCTTCTTTCCAAGTGGCCATGACGATGTACAACAACAGCGCCATGACCAGTGGGAACCAGCCGCCTTGAACAATTTTCAGGGAGTTGGACGCAAAGAAAGCAGCATCCACGACGAACAAAAATCCCGTGGCGAGAATACACACCGGCAAGGAATAGCCCCAGCCATAGCGAATCACAAAATAGGTGAGCAAGGTGGTGATGAGCATGACCAGACTCACCGAAATGCCGTAGGCGGCAGCCAACGCTGAGGAGGAGCCAAAGAACACAACGGCAATCACCACCCCCATGAGCAAAGCCCAATTCACGGCCGGAATATAAATTTGGCCTGTGTCCTTGATGGAGGTGTGAAGGATAGACAAACGCGGCAAAAAGCCAAGTTGAATGGTTTGTTTGGTCGCAGAGTAAGCGCCCGAGATCAGGGCCTGAGACGCAATCACGGTCGCCGCCGTAGCCAACACCACCATGGGCAAGAGCGCCCATTCCGGGAACATCAAAAAAAACGGATTTTCGGCTGCTTGGGGGTCGCCCAGCACCAGCGCACCTTGTCCGAAATAGTTGATCAGTAAAGCCGGCATAGCCAAACCAAACCAGGCCAGTCGAATGGGCTGCTTGCCAAAATGCCCCATGTCCGCGTACAGCGCCTCAGCACCTGTCACGCACAAAAACACCGCCCCCAAGGTGATGAAGGCTATGTGAAAATGTTCGTAGGCAAACGCAATCGCATAAGTGGGCGAAACGGCCACCAGCACATGGGGGGTTTGTGCAATCTGCACCACGCCGGCCACGGCCAGCACACCAAACCAAGCCACCATGATGGGGCCAAAAAACTGACCAATGCTGGCGGTGCCTCGGCGCTGCACAGCAAACAACAGCACCAGCACCACGAGTGAGATGGGCACCACATACGCTTTGGCAGCGGGGGTGACGATCTCTAAGCCTTCTACTGCCGACAACACGGAGATGGCCGGGGTGATCACCCCATCGCCAAAAAATAGCGCCACCCCGAACACGCCGACCACCAGCATGATGCTGCGCAGTCGGGCGTCGTTGCCGATGGACTGGGAAGCGAGCGCTAACAACGCCATCAGACCACCCTCGCCATGGTTGTCTGCCCGCATGATGAGCAGCACATATTTGAGCGACACAATCGTGGTGAGCGTCCAGAAAAACAAGGACAAGACGCCCAGCACATTGTCAGGCGTGATGGGCACATGCCCACTCGCGAAGACCTCTTTGAAGGCATACAGCGGCGAGGTGCCGATGTCGCCGTACACAACACCAATGGCGCCTAAAGTGAGCGCCGCAAGAGACGATTTGGTTGCTGACACAAAGCTGCCCCGATGGGTTTGTCGGGGTTCCGTGAAATAGGGTGAGCTATTGTGCGCTTGGCACCCCACCCCGCAAGAAGAGGGGGCTCTCTAAACCCCGAAAACTCGAAAAATGTTGCGCCGCAGCAACTGGAAATGTCGCCTAATGGACTTACTCGTAGACCTCAGCTTGCGGATCGGTCGCTTCGAGCTCGTAACTGGCGGCCAACATGGCTAAACGACCCACCACGCCGTACATGTAAAAGCGATTGGGCGCACTGGCGCCGGGCTTCACGCCGGGTTGGGGTAACTGGGTACTTTCATCAAAGGCCAGGGGAACAAAACTGGCGCCCGGCGCATTGAGGTTTTCATCGATGCCGCGTTCAGCATGCACGCGGTAGAACCCACCCACCACGTAGCGGTCCATCATGTAGACCACGGGCTCAGCCACCGCATCGTTCATGCGCTCATTGGTCAGCACGCCTTCCTGGATGATGACTTCGCTGACTTCCTGGCCGTCTTTGATGACGCTCATTTTGTTGCGGCTTTTGCGATTGAGAGCTTCGAGCTCTTTGGCATCGCGCACCGTCATGATGCCCATGCCGTAGGTGCCGTTGTCGGCCTTG
This sequence comes from Comamonadaceae bacterium, assembly GCA_947454695.1. Lineage (GTDB taxonomy): Bacteria > Pseudomonadota > Gammaproteobacteria > Burkholderiales > Burkholderiaceae_C > CANGMW01. Next base: position 4,856 of record CANGMW010000066.1, read on the forward strand.
ACCACCACAAACGGCTTTTCCTTGATCCCGTATTCTTTGTACTTGCGCCGCACCTTGGTCAACAAAGCATCCACATTCGTGGTCAGGCACTCCATGCCGGTGCCTTGCGCAAAATTGACTTCGCCGCATTGCGCAAACATCGGGTTGATCAGCCAAGGGTCGATGCCCAGGAGTTTGCCAAATCGCTTGGACACCTCTTCGTAGCTGCGGAAATGCTGGCTCTTGCGCCGGGTACACCAGCCGGCGTGCAAAGGCGGCAAGAGGTATTGCTCGTGCAGGTCTTCCAAAATGCCGGGCACGCCCGCGCTCAAGTCGTTGTTCAGCAAAATCGTGCACGGGTCAAAATCTTTGAGTCCTATGCGACGTTTGGTGCGAATCACCGGTTCGAGCAGCACCGACTCGCCGTTGGGCAACTCGATGGTGGTGGCTTTCTTGATGTCCGGGCTGATCGAGCCGATACGCACATTCAGACCGGCCATGTGAAAAATGCGCCGCAACTGCGCCAGATTGCTCAGGTAAAAAGTGTTGCGGGTGTGGTTCTCAGGTATGAGCAGCAGGTTGCGTGCTTCGGGGCAGATTTTCTCAATGGCGGCCATGGCCGCTTGCACCGCCAAGGGCAACATGGCGGGCGTGAGGTTGTTCCAGCCGCCGGGAAACAGGTTGGTGTCCACCGGCGCGAGTTTGAATCCGGCATTGCGAATATCCACCGAGCTGTAAAACGGCGGGGTATGTTCCATCCACTCCAAGCGGAACCAGCGCTCGATGGCGGGCATGGAGTCCAGCACGCGCTGTTCCAGCTCGTTGATGGGACCAGTCAGTGCGGTAATGAGGTGTGGGACCATGCGTTTCTTCCAGAATCTGCCTACTCAGATGGGGCCGAGAAGCCCCCTTGCAAGAGCGAAGCGCAGTTGTCAGTTGCGAACTTCGCCTTGCCCCAGAACGATGTACTTCAGCGACGTCAGCCCTTCCAGGCCCACCGGGCCGCGGGCATGAAATTTATCAGTGCTGATGCCGATCTCGGCGCCCAGCCCGTACTCAAACCCATCGGCAAATCGCGTGCTGGTGTTGACCATCACACTACCGGAATCGACCTCGCGCAAAAACGCCTGCGCATGCACGTGGTCGCGGGTGATGATGGCGTCGGTGTGGTGACTGCCATAGCGGTTGATGTGGGCAATTGCCTCGTCCAGCCCGTCCACCAGCTTGACGCTGATGATCGGGGCTAAATACTCAGTGGACCAATCCGCTTCGGTCGCATCCTGCAGCTTGGCATTCGGCACTGAGGCCAACAAGGCACGGGCTTGCGGGTCGCACCGCATCTCCACGCCTTTGGCCGCAAACACCGCGCCGATGCGGGGCAAAAATTGGGCGGCCACGCCGCGTGCCACCAGCAGGCTTTCGCTGGCGTTGCAGGGGCTGTATTTGTTGGTTTTGGCGTTGTCAGCCACCGTCACCGCCATGTCGATGTCACAAGGGTCGTCGACATAGGTGTGGCAGTTGCCATCCAGATGTTTAATCACCGGCACCTTGGCATCGCGGCTGATGCGCTCAATGAGCGACTTGCCGCCACGGGGAATCACCACGTCCACATACTGCGGCATGGCGATGAGTTGCCCCACCACCTCGCGGTCGGTGGTCTGCACCATTTGCACCGCGTCAGCCGGTAAGCCACAAGCCACCAAGGCTTGCTGGACCAGCCGGGCCAGGGCTTTGTTGGACTCAATCGCTTCGGAGCCGCCACGCAAAATGCAGGCATTGCCGCTTTTGATGGACAGGCTGGCCGCTTCGATCGTCACATTGGGCCGGCTTTCGAAAATCATGGCGAACACGCCAATCGGCACGCGCATCTGCCCCACGCGAATACCGCTGGGTTGCTGCTTCATGCCGATCACTTCGCCAATGATGTCGGGCATGGCCGCCAGCTGTTCGCAGCCCAGCGCGACCGTCTCGATCACTTTAGGCGTGAGTTTGAGCCGGTCGACCATCGGCGCATCCAGCCCTGCCGCTTGTGCGCGGACGAGGTCTCGCGCGTTATCGTCCTGCAAGGCTTGCACATTGGCGCGCAACAAAGCCGCCAGATGACGCAGGGTTTTATTTTTGGCATCGGCGCTGGCACGCGCCATCAGGGCCGAAGCCGCTTTGGCTTGAACGCCCAGGGTTTGGCTGTCAGCGATGAGTGTGCTCGAGGTCATGCGCTCATTTTCGCAGATTGGCGCGGTCGCGCGCATTGGCTGCACAACATCATGGCCAAACGGTGCAAGGCTTGCCAGCCATCGGTGGGCCAATCGTCTTGCTTGATGCCTTTGACGATGCCGTCCACCTGGTGCGCGGCAAACAGCAAATTGGCCACAGAAATGTCGGTGAGCAAGGGCACCACGCGTTCAAACAAACGCTCTTTCACGCCCCAGATGCGCTGCTCACGCAAGGCCATGGGCAAGGGTCGGCCTTGCGCGATGGCGTCTTTCACGCGTTTGAGCGCGCGAATGTCCTCACTCAAAGCGTAATGCACCAGCACCTCAGCTTCGCCTTCGGCCCGCAAACCGTCGAGCATGCGCTGCACACGCTCGGACTGGCCAGCCAGCACCGCCTCCGACAACTTGAAGACGTCATAACGGGCCACATTGAGCACGGCGCTTTCTACTTGTTCAAAACTCAGCACCTCATGACCGGGGACGGGGTAGAGCAAAGCCAGTTTTTGGATTTCCTGATGCGCGGCCAACAAATTGCCTTCCACGCGATCGGCAAAAAACTGCAGGGTGCGTTGACCCTCTTCGCCTTCGGCCACGCGCTGACCTTGCGCGCCCAAGCGCTGCGCAATCCATGGCGGCAAAGCAGCCCGCTCCACCGGGTCAATCTGCACCGCCACACCGTAATTCTCCAACGCAGCAAACCACGCACCGGTGCGGGTCGCTTTGTCTAAACGGGGCAGCATCACCAGCGTGAGCGTGCTGTCATTGTCCTGAGCGCTTTGCGCCAGCTGCTGCAAGGCCGCACTGCCGTCTTTGCCGGGCTTGCCTGACGGGATGCGAATTTCAACCAGCTGCTTGTCGGCAAACAAACTCAAGCTGCCGCCCGCAGCCAGCACCTCGCTCCAATCAAAATGCGCACCCGCCACCGTGTGCGAACTGCGCTCGGTGTAGCCAAGCGACCGCGCCGCTTGCCGGATGGCATCGGCCGCCTCTTGCTGCAACAAGGGCTCATCGCCATGCAAGGTGTACAGGCTGCGCACGCCTTTTTTTAAATGCGCCGTGAGTTGGGCAAAGGCGAGCTGCATAGTCGGTGCGCGATATGGCCTGTTCAGTCGGCAGTGGAGAGCGTTTTGATCGCGGCCATGCGCCGAATGATTTGATGCACGATGTCAGTTTGCATCGATCGGTACAACATGGCTTCCTCAGCCTCTTTGGACAAGGCGTAGACCTCGCTGTAGCTCAGGTCGCGCTGTTGCAAGAGCTCGGTCTCCTGTATCAGCTCAGAGCCGTCTTGGGTGCGCAGTCGAAACTTCAAACGCAATCGCAGTTGAAATTCGCGCACTTGCCCCGAAGCGTTCATACCGACCACCACTTTCTCACGCAGCTCATTCACGACTTCGAGCACCACCTGGGCATTTTTGGCTTGCGCTGTGTCAGTGATGAGCTTGACACTGCCCACCGCTGCCAAATTGCGCTTGAGCTCAATGCCCAACACCGAGGAGGGCGCCACCGAGGCGTACACCGACGAGAAGGCAAATTCAGGCGGACGGCGCAACTCAAAACCACAGCCACCCAGCGCCCACGCACAAACCAAGAAGGCAAGCCCCAAGAGGATTTGACGCAGGTGTCGTTGCCGCATCACAGCACCACATTCACCAGTCGGCCAGGTACCACGATCACGCGTTTGGGCGCTGCACCCGCAGCTTGCTTTTGCACCATCTCATCGGCCAGCGCCGCTTGTTCGATGGCTTCTTTGCTGGCCGCAGCGTCCACCCGAATGGCGCCGCGCAATTTGCCGTTGATTTGCAGCATCAATTCAATTTCATCTTGCACCAGCGCCGCAGCATCCACTTGGGGCCAAGCGGCATCCAAGAGATCAGCACTTGCAGCCTGGTAGCCCAGCTCAGACCACAAACTGTGGGTCAGGTGCGGCGTAGCCGGGTACAGACAGCGCAGCAAAATGCCGAAGCCTTCGGTCAGCGCCACCAAGGCGCCGGGCGTGTCCATCGCCTTGAAATCTTCCAGCGCGTTGAGCAACTTCATGGCGCCCGAGACCACCGTGTTGTATTGCATGCGCTGGTAGTCGTAGTCCACCTGCTTGAGCACGGTGTGGATTTCAAGGCGCAAGGCCTTGGCTTCTTTGCCGAACGATGGCGGATTCAGATCTGCAGCGTGCAGAGATTTCACATCGCCCGTCGCAGCTTGCAAGGCTTGCAGCTTGACGCCGAAATTCCAGACCCGGCGCAAGAAGCGGTAGCTGCCTTCCACGGCCGCGTCGTTCCACTCCAGCGTGGCTTCCGGCGGGGCGGTGAACATGGTGTACAGGCGCGCCGTGTCGGCCCCGTATTTTTCGATCAGGTCCTGCGGGTCCACGCCGTTGTTCTTGCTCTTGCTCATCGTGCCCACGCCTTCGTAGGTGATGGCCGTGCCGGCGGGCAAGTTGCCTTTGGCAGCCTTGAGCTTGGCACCGATCACCTTGCCGGAGTCGTCATGCACATCCTCGACTTCGTGCGGCCAGAAATACTCGATGCCGCCCTTCTCGCCCTTGCGCGAGTAGATGTGGTTGAGCACCATGCCTTGGGTCAGCAACTTGGTGAAAGGCTCGTCAATTTTGACCAAGCCCAGATCGCGCATGACCTTGGTCCAGAAGCGCGCGTACAGCAGGTGCAGGATGGCGTGTTCGATACCACCGATGTACTGGTCCATGCCGCTGCCACCCTTGCCGCCCAGTGCCGCAGCGTTTTGATCGCGCATCCAGTAATCGGTCCCCTCAGCCACCATCTTCTCGCTGTTGGTGGGGTCGCAATAGCGCATGTAGTACCAGCTCGAGTCCACAAAGGTGTCCATGGTGTCGGTCTCGCGGCGCGCGGGCTTGCCGCACACCGGACACGTCACGCCGGCATGAAAGCCCTCGTGCTTGTGCAGCGGATTGCCCGAACCGTCGGGAATGCAGTCCTGCGGCAAGACCACCGGCAGGTCTTTCTCAGGGACAGGCACCGCGCCATGCTCGTCGCAATGGATGATGGGAATGGGCGTGCCCCAGTAGCGCTGGCGGCTCACGCCCCAGTCGCGCAAACGCCAGGTGGTTTTTTTCTCGCCCAAGCCTTTGGCGGCCAACAGTTCTGCCACGCGGTTGACGGCGGAATAGAAATTCAAGCCGTTGAGCTCCCCCGAGTTAATGCATACCCCATCTTTGCTTGCGTACCAGTCTTTCCATTGTTTGTTTGAAAAGTCATGGTCCATCTTTTCAACGGCATCGTGAAGGGAAGCCACCGACTCTGGCGACAACTCTACCGACCGTTTTTTTTGTAATTCTTGACTAACAATTTGTGAAATACGAGTTTCAACAACCTGCCGAATCTCAATCCCGTACTTCAGCGCAAAAGCGAAATCGCGCTCATCGTGCGCGGGCACACCCATGACCGCGCCGTCGCCATACGACATCAGCACATAGTTACCCACCCAGACTTGCACCTGGGTGCCGGTGAGCGGGTGTGTCACGAACAAGCCGGTGGCCACGCCCTTTTTCTCTTGCGTGGC
>CANGMW010000067.1 GCA_947454695.1 Comamonadaceae bacterium
ATTGCCGGCAAACCGGCCGACTACCTTTATCAGCAGCTCCTGAATTTTCGCGATGGCCGGCGCACCTATGCCGCCATGACCCATCTACTGGAATTGCTTTCGGACGACTACCTGCGTGAGATCGCCCGGCATTTTGCAAGCTTGAATTTGCCTTATTCGGCGCCCCAATCCACCAACGCCAGCCCGGCGGTCTTGGACCGGGGGCGGGCGCTGGTTCAGCAGGGGGATAAGTCGCGGCAGATCCCGGCTTGCGTCTCATGCCACGGTGTGGCCTTGACCGGCGTATTACCCGCTGTGCCGGGTTTGTTGGGGCTGCCCCGAGACTACATCACCGGCCAGCTCGGTGCCTGGCGCAACGGCAAACGTCGCGCCAACCCGCCGGATTGCATGCATGAGATTGCCCAACGCTTAGAGGCTGACGATGTGAGCGCCCTTGCACAGTGGTTGTCATCGCAAGCCCTGCCTGCCAACACGGCACCTGCCGCCCAACCGCGCCATGACGCTTCGGTCCATTGCGGTCTGTCCCTGAAATGATGAGTCCCATGAAGAAAGTTTGGCAACGCGCGCTCGGGGTTTTGGTGCTGCTGGCCCTTGGCGTGGCGGGGGGTGTGGCGTGGCTGCAAGCTCGGGACCAAGCTCGCTCCTATGCCTCAGAGTCAGACAAGGCGTCTGCTTTGCCCGCACTGGCTTTGCCTGAACGGGTGGCGCGAGGTGCCTACCTTGCGCGGGTGGGCAACTGCGCGTCCTGCCACACGGCCCGGGGCGGGATGGCCTATGCGGGTGGGCGCGCCATCGGCACGCCGTTTGGCACGGTCTACGCCGGCAACCTCACGCCCGATCCGGAGACCGGATTGGGAAGGTGGTCCGCCGATGATTTCTGGCGGGCCATGCACCATGGTCGTTCGCGCGATGGGCACTTGCTCAACCCGGCATTTCCGTATTCCAGCTTCACACGGGTCCTGCGAAGTGACAGCGATGCTTTGTTTGCCTATTTGCAGCAATTACCGGCGGTCGCTCAGGCCAACCGGGCACATGCGTTGCGCTTTCCATTCAATACGCAGTTGGCTTTGACGGTCTGGCGGGCCTTGTACTTCAAGCCTGCGGTGTTTGAGCCTGAACCCGCGCAGTCAGATGCGTGGAATCGTGGTGCTTATTGGGTCACGGGTCTTGGCCACTGCGCGGCTTGCCATGCCCCCCGCAATGGGCTGGGGGCCAGTGTTCGTGCCGACGAATTGGGCGGGGGCATGATTGCCACACAAGGGTGGTACGCCCCTTCGCTGAGTGATGCGCATGAAGCGGGGGTACTACGGGGCAAACCTCAGGCCATGGTGGACCTGCTGAAGACAGGCCGATCGGGCAATGCCAGTGTGGTGGGCCCGATGGCCGAGGTGGTCTTTCGAAGCACCCAGTACATGGCCATCGAGGATTTGAACGACATGGTGCTTTACCTGCAATCCTTGTCAAAACCGGCGCTGATTCAAGCGGCCAGCTCCGCGTTCAGACAGGCGCCTGGCAAGCCGGACCTTCGCTTTACGCAAGGGGAAAAAATCTATTCAACGCACTGCGCGCAATGCCACGGCGAGCAAGGCCAAGGGGTGAGCGCAATCTACGCCGCCCTGGCCGGCAACCGGGCGGTCACGATGGCCAATCCGGCCAACCTGGTTCGGGTGGTGGTTCAAGGCGGCTTTGCACCGGCCACGACCGGCAACCCCCGCCCGTTTGGTATGCCGCCCTTTCGACAGACGCTGGACGACGCGCAAATCGCGGCCGTGTTGAGCTACATCCGCCAAGCCTGGGGCAATGAAGCGTCGGCGGTGTCGCCGCTGGAGGTTTTGCAGAACCTCCAAGCGAATGAGGCGCACTAGGACCCCCATTCAGACCTCTCAGGGTAAACCTTGGCGGTGGGCCTGGCCTAAGTTCATAGAATCTGTTGCAGTGCAATAAGCCTTGCACGGTGTGGGTCCAATTGAGGAGTTAGCGATGACCAAGAGTAAAAAAGCAGAAGCCAGCCCCGGTGCCGACCGCGTCATCAAAAAATACCCCAACCGGCGTCTCTATGACACCACGACCTCCACCTACATCACGCTGGCGGACATCAAACAGCTGGTGATGAAGCAAGAGGCGTTTGCGGTGCAAGACGCCAAAACCGGCGAGGATCTCACCCGCAGCATCCTGCTGCAAATCATTTTGGAAGAGGAATCCATGGGCACGCCCATGTTCACCACGCCGGTGCTGTCCAACATCATCCGTTTTTATGGTCAAACCATGCAGGGCTTCATGGGCGGTTATCTGGAGAAAAACATCCAGGCCTTGCAAGACGTGCAAACCCAGCTCACCGAACAGTCCAAGGGCATGACGCCTGAAATGTGGACCCAGTTCATGAACATGCAGTCCCCGGGATTGCAAGGGGTGATCACCCAGAATTTAGAGCAGTCCAAAAACCTGTTTGTGCAGATGCAGGAGCAGATGCAAAAGCAAACCGAGCAGATGCTGGGCAGCTTTGGCTTGAAGCGCTGAGCCATTGGGCGAACAGTGGGACGAATACTGGGACAATAGAGGGATGAGCAATGTCTTATCCCCTACGCCCAAAATCGGTTTCGTCAGCCTGGGCTGCCCCAAGGCCCTGACCGATTCCGAACTGATCCTCACGCAACTCAGCGCCGAGGGCTACCAAACCAGCAAGAGTTTTGAAGGCGCCGATCTGGTGATCGTCAACACCTGCGGCTTCATCGACGATGCGGTCAAAGAAAGTCTGGACACCATCGCCGAAGCGCTGGCCGAAAACGGCAAAGTGATCGTCACCGGTTGTTTGGGCGCCAAGGAGGCGCAGGGCGGTGGCAATCTGGTGCGACAGATGCACCCCAGCGTGCTGGCGGTGACCGGCCCGCATGCCACGCAGGAAGTGATGGATGCGGTGCATACCAATTTGCCTAAGCCGCATGACCCCTTCATTGACTTGATCCCCAACGCTTTCGGCTCAGCCGGTATCAAGCTCACGCCGCGTCATTACGCCTACCTGAAAATCAGCGAAGGTTGCAACCACCGCTGTACGTTTTGCATCATCCCCTCGATGCGCGGCGATTTGGTGTCGCGCCCGGTAGGCGATGTTCTGAAGGAAGCCAAGGCACTGTTTGAAGGCGGCGTGAAAGAGCTGCTCGTGATCAGCCAGGACACGTCCGCCTATGGCGTGGACCTCAAATACCGCACGGGTTTTTGGGATGGCAAGCCGGTCAAGACCCGCATGCTGGAGCTGGTGCAAACGCTGGGCGACATGGCCGAGCCCTATGGCGCCTGGGTGCGTTTGCACTATGTCTATCCTTACCCTTCGGTGGACGACATCTTGCCGCTCATGGCCACCGGCCGGGTCTTGCCTTACTTGGATGTGCCTTTGCAGCACAGCCACCCCGATGTGCTCAAGCGCATGAAGCGCCCGGCCAGTGGCGAGAAAAATCTGGAGCGCATCCAGCGCTGGCGCGAACTGTGCCCGGAGTTGGTGATTCGCAGCACCTTCATTGCCGGTTTTCCGGGTGAAACCGAAGAAGAGTTTTCGCACCTGCTCGATTTCATGCGCGAGGCGCAGATCGACCGTGCAGGCTGCTTTGCCTACAGTCCGGTGCAAGGGGCGACGGCCAATGAACTGCCGGGCATGTTGCCATCGGAAGTGCGTGAAGAGCGTCGTGCCCGTTTCATGGCGGTGGCTGAAGAAGTGTCCGCAGCCAGGTTGCAGCGGCGTATCGGCGCCACGATGCAGGTTTTGGTGGACTCTGCGCCGGCGATGGGCCGCAAAGGCGGTGTAGGCCGTACTTACGCGGATGCCCCCGAGATTGACGGCCTGGTTCAGCTCTTGCCGCCCGAGAAAATCAGCAAAACACTCAAAGTGGGGGAGTTCACCCGCGCGCGCATCGTGGGCACACAGGGTCACGATCTGGTGGCTGTGCCCGTTTAAATTTTCCGTGGCGGAGGTTGGGGATCATGCGCTCCAAGGGGCGCTGAAAACAAAAACGGCCACTGAGAAGTGGCCGTCATCATTGAAAGAGCGTGTTACGCTTGGTGCCCAGGAAGGGACTCGAACCCCCACGAAGTTACTCGCTAGTACCTGAAACTAGTGCGTCTACCAATTCCGCCACCTGGGCATTTCAGGAAAGAGAGCATTGTATCAAAAATATCGAGCGAACCGGCGGCTTGCTGGAGGAATTTGAAGGAACGATCCAAGGGCATCGCGATGGCCACGGCTTCATGTCGCGTGACGATGGCGAGCCGGACATTTATTTGCCCCCCAATGAGATGCGGGCAGTCCTGCACAAGGACCGGGTCAAGGTGCGCATCGTACGCAGTGACCGCAAAGGTCGCCCCGAGGGTCGGGTGGTCGAGATCATTGAGCGTTCTGATTCGCCCATCATCGGTCGGCTGCTGCAGGAAAACGGTGTCTGGATCGTCGCACCCGAAGACAAGCGCTACGGACAGGACATCCTGATCCCCAAGAGCGCCACCGGTTCAGCCACGCCCGGTCAAGTGGTGGTGGTGGAGTTGGTCGAACCCCCGGCTTTGTTCGGGCAACCGGTCGGGCGCGTCAAAGAAGTTCTGGGTGAGGTGGATGACCCCGGCATGGAAATTGAAATCGCGGTGCGCAAATACAGCGTGCCGCATGAATTTTCACCGGCGTGTATCGCGCTGGCGCGAGGATTGCCGGACAAAGTGCGTCCTGAGGACAAGCGCCATCGCGTGGACCTGACCGATGTGCCCTTGGTGACCATCGATGGTGAAGACGCCCGCGACTTTGACGATGCCGTCTATTGCGAGCCCGCTGTTCAGGGCAAAGGCAAAGCTGCCATCAAGGGCTGGCGTTTGCTGGTGGCGATTGCCGATGTGAGCCACTATGTGGAGAACGGCAGCGCCATTGACATTGACGCCTATGACCGGGCCACCAGCGTGTACTTCCCGCGTCGTGTGATTCCCATGTTGCCGGAGAAACTCTCCAACGGCTTGTGTTCACTCAACCCGGAGGTTGAGCGCCTGTGCATGGTGTGCGACATGTTCATCACGCCCGACGGCGAGGTGTCGGGCTACCAGTTTTACCCGGCCGTGATGTTCAGTCATGCGCGCTTTACCTACACCGAAGTGGCCGCCATTCTGGCCAACACCAAGGGGCCGGAAGCGGTGCGTCGCAAGGCGCGTGTGGGCGATTTGTTGAACCTGTCCGATGTCTACCACGCCTTGCTCAAAGCGCGGCAAAAACGTGGTGCGGTGGACTTTGACACGGTGGAGACGCAAATCGTGTGCGACGAAAGCGGGCGCATCGAGAAGATCGTGCCGCGCACGCGCAACGAGGCGCACCGCCTGATTGAAGAGGCCATGCTGGCCGCCAATGTGTGCAGTGCCGACTTCATCGGCCAGAGCAAGCACGCGGGGCTGTTCCGTGTGCATGAAGGCCCCACGCCTGAGAAAAACGAGTTGCTGCGCAATTACCTCAAGGCCACCGGCGTGGGCATGACGATCAGCGATGACCCAACGCCTGGCGAGTTTCAGGCGATTGCGATGGCCACCAAAGAGCGGCCCGACGCACAGCAAATCCACTCGATGTTGCTGCGCTCCATGCAGCAAGCGATCTACACGCCGATGAACAGCGGGCACTTTGGCTTGGCGTTTGAGGCTTACACCCATTTCACCAGCCCAATTCGCCGCTACCCCGATCTGCTGGTGCACCGGGTCATCAAGGCCATCTTAGCCAAGACCAAATACCACTTGCCCGCTTTGCCCTTACCGGGTGAGGCGCACGCCAAGCTGTCTAAGCGCATCGAAAAAAGCGATGCCGCCAAGCTCAAAGCGACGGGGCAAAAACCCAAAAAAGCCAGTGCCGACCAGATGGCCTGGATCGCCGCGGGCCTGCACTGCAGCGCCAATGAGCGCCGCGCCGATGAAGCCAGCCGCGATGTCGAGGCCTGGCTCAAGTGCAAGTACATGCGCGAGCACCTGGGCGAGGAGTTCAGTGGCGTGGTCTCAGCGGCCACCAGCTTCGGCATTTTTGTGACGCTGGACGCCATGTATGTGGAAGGCCTGGTGCACATCACCGAACTCGGCGGCGAGTATTACCGGTTTGATGAAGCCCGCCAGGAATTGCGCGGCGAACGCACCGGCATCCGTTACGCCATCGGTTCGCGCGTGCGCGTGCAGGTGAGCCGGGTGGATCTGGACGGTCGCCGCATTGACTTCAGGCTGGTTAATGAGGGCGAGGCCTTGTCGGCGCGTTCCGGCAAAGAGCGTGTCAGTTTCCAGGAGGGGCTGGCGCGCAATGCACCGCGCGGCTTTAACGGCACGCCGGAGAAGGCCTCTATCAAGCGCGCCCGCAAAGCCGACGCCACGCGTGAGCGGGCACCGCGCACGCCGATTCACGAGCTCAAGACGGCGGTGAAAAAAGCCGCTGTCAAAAACAAAAGCCGCAAAACACGGCGCAAACCTTGATTTTTAAACATTGACAACAGGAGACACCGAGTATGTTGGGAAATAAACAAGTGGCCATCGTGACGGGCGCCGGAACCGGCATTGGACGCGCCGCCGCACTGGCCATGCTCAAGGACGGTTACCACGTGGTGCTTGCGGGTCGTCGCCCCGAGCCCTTGCAGGCGGTGGCGACCGAAAGCGGCGCGGGTGCGCGTGCGCTGGCCGTTCCCACCGATGTTTCGGACGAAGCCTCGGTGCGCGCGCTGTTTGACACCACCGTGGAGAAGTTTGGCCGCGTCGATGTGCTCTTCAACAATGCGGGGGTCGGCGCCCCCGCTGTGCCCCTGGAAGAGCTCACGGTTGCGCAATGGAAAAACGTGGTGGACATCAACCTCACCGGCATGTTTTTGTGCATGCAGCAGGCGTTTCGTGTGATGAAGACTCAAACCCCACGCGGCGGGCGCATCATCAACAACGGCTCCATCTCAGCGCATACGCCTCGCCCCAACTCCATTGCCTACACCGCGACCAAACATGGTGTGATGGGTCTGACCAAAACCGCCTCGCTGGACGGCCGGAAATTTGACATTGCCGTGGGCCAAATCGATGTGGGCAATGCCGGCACCGAACTCGCGCAACGCATGACCCAGGGCGTGATGCAGGCCAATGGCGACTTTGCGTCGGAGCCCCTGATGGATGTCGACGTGGTGGGGCAGTCGGTCTTGTACATGGCCAATCTGCCTTTGGAAATCAACGTGATGTTCCACACGGTGATGGCCACCAAGATGCCGTTTGCCGGTCGCGGCTGAGCGGGATTTAAGGCCGCAGCGTTCGCGCCAGTTCGCCGGCGACCAAGGCGCGGTCTGCCGGCCACTGATCCGCAGCGTGGCCATGCCACCACACGGCCGCATGCGCGGCAGCCACCGGGCTCTGGCCTTGGGCGAGCATTGCGCCCAACATGCCCGCCAGCACATCGCCGGTGCCTGCGGTTGCAAGCCGCGCATTCCCAGTAGGGTTGATAGCGGTTAGCGCTGCATTTGACGCGACCACCGTGCCCGAACCCTTGAGCACCACCGTGCATCCCAGGGACTGCGCCAAAGTCTGCGCTGCAGCCAGCCGGTCGTTTTGAACCTGTGCCACCGGGCAGTCGAGCAGCCGGGCCGCTTCCAGCGGATGCGGGGTGAGTACGGTGGCGCGCGCGCGGTGCTGCCGCGCCGTGAGCAGCTGGCGCAAGTGCCCATCGCCGGCCACTGCATTCAAGGCATCTGCATCCAATACCAAGCGGGGTGATTGCGAGAGCAATCTGGGCAAGCGCGCCGTGACGGCTTCTCCACCGCCACAGCCGCACACCACCGTCATGCCGCTCACATCCAGTGCGTCGGCGTCGCGCACCATCAGCTCGGGCTGAAGAGCGTCCGCGCCGTACTGGCTATCGTCGAGCAAGCACACATAGACCTTGCCCGCACCCTGATGAAGCGCCGCCGAAGCGGCCAACCAAGCAGCCCCCGTCATGCCAGGGGCACCACCGACCACTACGACGTTGCCAAAGCTGCCTTTGTGGCTGTCATGCGAGCGACGAAGGGGTTCTGGGCGACCCAGCAGGACCATCTGGGGTGAGTCGTGACGCAGGGGACCCGCGCCTAAGTCGTCCAGCCACACCTGCCCGGCCATGTCGCGCCCCTGTGCGGTGAAAAGTCCGGGCTTCAAGGTCAGCAGACTCAAGGTATGGTCGGCGCGCACACACTGCGAGGGCAAGGTCGACGACGCGCAGCCGGTGTCGGCATTCAAGCCTGTGGGCAAGTCCAATGACAGCACCGTTCCCTGGAACGCATTGATCTGGGTGACCCACTGCGCCATGCGGCCTTCGATGGCGCGCGCGCTGCCAAGCCCCAGCAAAGCATCAATGCAAGTGTGGGCGTTAGGGGGCGGGGCATCGGCAAATTGAACGCCCATGTCTTGCGCGGCACGCAGCGAGGCGTGGGCGTCCGGGGGTAAATTCTCTGCAGCGCCTAAAAGCGTGACCACCGGGGTCTTGCCCCATTGACGAAGGTAAACGGCCGCTTGCAGACCATCGCCGCCGTTATTGCCGGGACCACAGGCAATCCAAAAAATTTGGGCATGGGGGGCGAGCGCCAGGGCCAGGCGGGCACTGGCCAGGCCGGCGCGTTGCATCAGGGTGTGCGCCGGCAGCTTGGCCGCCAACGCCACCTCCATGGCACGGGTGGCTTGCACGCCATGCAGGGGCTGCGAAACGTCAGAGTCGATGCGCAGCATAGGGGCTCAGGATGTAAAGCGCTCGATCCCCAGACCGTCCAGATCGACGTCGGGACTTCGCTGCGCGATGAGGTCGGCTAACACTTTGGCCGAGCCGCAGCTCATGGCCCAGCCGCTGGCACCATGCCCGATGTTGAGCCACACCTTGTCGATGCCGCTGGCGCCCAGCAGCGGCGGGCCATCGGGCAACATCGGACGACTGCCTTTCCAGACCTGCACGCCGCTGGACATGAGTCCCGCCGCAGGAAACCAGTCTTGCAAGACTTTGTAGAGGGTTTGGATGGCGGCCTGGTTGTGTTTTTCGGCAGAGCCACCGATTTCCGCCAGTCCTGCCACGCGCACGCGCTTGCCCAGGCGGCTGATCGCCACTTTGTAGTGTTCGTCCATTACCGAACTGCGCGGTGCGTTAACCGACTCGCGCACGGTGGCGCTGACCGAGTAACCATGGATGGCCGCCATGGGAATTTTCAAACCCAGGGGGCGCATCAAGCGGGTGGACTCCACGCCCGCACACACCACCGCCGCTTCAAACACGGGGGCTTCATCTGCATTTGCCAATTGGATAGCAACGCCCGCGCCCGAGGGGGTGATGCCCGACACAGCGGTGTTGAAGACAAAGTCCACGCCCTGTTGCACGGCAATGTTTTTCAGCAGCAAAGCGAATTGACGGCAGTTGCCCACTTCGTCACCCGGCACATGGATAGCGCTGTGAAACGCGGTGTCCGGATTGAGGGCCAATTCTATGGCGCGGGCTTCTTCTGGATTGAGTTCGCTAAAGCCCATGCCTGTGTCACGCATCACCTGCAGGCTGGCTTGAATCATGGCGTGGTCGCGCTCGGTGCGCAGCAAAATCAAGTGGCCTTCGCTGCGGTCATAGTCCAGCTCTAAATCGGCGCTTAATTTGCGCAGGCGCTGTCTGCTGTACTCGGTGAGGCGCTGCATGCGCAGCCGGTTAGTTGCGTAGTGGCTGGCCTTGCTGGCGCGCAAACACTTCCACATCCAAGCCATGTTGGCGCGAGACAGCGGTAAGCTCATTCGCACCGGCGTGTGCTTTCGCAACAAGTGACGGATGATGTGGGATGGCATGCCCGGGATTGCCCAGGGAGCGGCGTAGCCTGGGGCAACGACCCCGGCGTTGGCAAAGCTGGCTTCTTCAGCTGCGGCCAATCGCCGATCAAAGACGGTGACCTCGTGGCCGTCCATGGCCAGTTCATACGCGGTGGTGACGCCGATGATGCCGGCGCCAATGACTGCAATTTTCATGTGAGAAGGTGTCGGTAAAGGTAAGTTGCAGTGCTGCAGTATCGGCGAGAAATCACCGAAGACTCAAAATGTTTTCAATGGCGGTGGCAATGCTCAAGACGGTGTCGTCATGCATCGCGCCGTGCCAGACCATCAAGCCCACGGGCGCCTTGCCTTTTTCTTGGCAGGGGATGGAGATGGCGCAGCCGTCCAGCATATTGATCACGCTGGGGTTGCGCAGCAGCAGGGCGTTGACTTTGAAGAAGGCGTCGTCGCGTTCCTGGCCGGGCGCGACATCGGCCATCGGTGGCGCCACGATCGGCACCGTGGGGGACAGCACGGCGTCATAGTCTTGCAGCGCGGTGTGCATGCGGGCGATCCAGTCGCGCCGGGCTTGCAGCAGTTGCAGGTAGCTGCTGGCACGCGTGGTCGAGCCCAGCATGATGCGGGCCAGCACGCGCGGGTCGTACTGATCGGTGCTTCCTTGCAGCAGTGACTCATGCCAAGCGTAGCTCTCCACGGGCGACAGGCTGGCCTGGGTTTGCATGCCGGCGAGTTCGGCTGTTTCTCTCAAAGGCAATTCATCCACCTGCGCGCCGGCCAGACG
>CANGMW010000068.1 GCA_947454695.1 Comamonadaceae bacterium
GATAAAGACAAATTGCTTGATGCCGACGGCAAACCCACGGCTGTTTTCCAGCAAGTCATCGAGTTCCAAAAACGGTTTTTGACCGGCGCTGTCAAAACTGAAGCGGTGGTGAAGAGCTTGTTTGAAGCGAATGTGCTGGAAGAGTCAGGTCTGACGGTTCCATCGGGCGATGGCGACAAGACGGTAAAAATTCAGGGCTTCATGGTCGTCAGTGAACAAAAATTGCGTGATCTCAAGGCGGATGTGGTCGAAAAACTTCACCGTGAAAACGCGCTGGGCCTGGCTTACGCGCAACTATTTTCAATGAACAGCTTGCGCAAATTAAACGCTGCTGCCAAAAAGTGAAGTGCTTGTTTGGCAGCCTGAACCGACTTCCCGTGTATTTTCAAAAAGAGCCGTGCACACCATGAACATCTTGAATCAAACAATGATCAAAGCCACCTCGCTAGCTTTGTTGGCTTGTCTTGTGACGCCGGTGTGGTCCAAGCCGGAAAAGCCTGAAAAGTCAGTGCCAGTGCCCGTGACTGGGTCAAACCCGGCGCCTGCGACCGGTGTCGTGTTGACGGTGAATGGCACGGCCATCACCGACAAAGACATTGACAAACTGCTGCGTGGCCAGCAAGGCCAAAGCAAAATGCCCGTGGCGCAACAGCGTGCACAGATCACGACAGAACTGGTGGTGCGACAGGTGTTATTGGACGAAGCGAAGCGTCAAAAAATAGATGTCGACGCGGCCTTTCTGGAAAAAATTGAAGACCTTCGACAGCGCTTGCTCATGGAGCAAGTTGTGGGTGATTACCTGTCCAAGAATCCCCTGACCGAGACGGAAGAAAAAGCAGAGTACGACCGGCAGAAAAAAGCCTTGGGCGGTGCGGACACCACGCCGCAATACCAACTGCGCCAGATCGTCGTCAAGACGGAGCAAGAAGGTCGTGAGTTGATTGCGCGCGCTCAAAAAGGCGAGGCATTTGCCAAGCTGGCTGAGGCGTCGATCGATGAAAACGGCAAAGCCAACGGCGGCCTGGTTGGTTGGGTGTTCCCCTCCGACTTGTTTGCCACGCTGAGCGCCGTGGTGGTCAATCTGCAAAAAGGAGCCGTGTCGGCCGTGCCCATTCAGTCCAACGCGGGCTGGCATGTGGTGAAGCTGGAGGACACACGCGCCTACAAGATCCCCGGGTTTGACGAGTCACGTCCGCAGATCAAACAAGCTTTGTTGGCCCAGCGCCGCCAAGCCCTGATCGACGGCCTGATGAAAAAAGCAGTCATCAAACGTCCCTGACAATTCAAGTTAACTGTTCAACACACCACCCGTCTCTTGACCGGGTGATCGCAAGGAAAACCCATGAGCAAAGACAAGCCGGTTACCGCCAACAACAATGCCAAAGAGGCGGTCACCGTGACCGAGGCCAAAGAAGGCCAAGCCGAATCCGGCGAACAAAAACTCAATGGCCGCAGCGTCTTTGCGGTCGAGACCACGGCTGGCGGCATCATGGTGCGTACGGCCTTTATGACCGATGACCAGCGTTTGTTGGCCATGCCCGCCATGTTCCCCAACCTGAACTACGCGCTCCAGCAGATCGATGAGCTGCGCCAATTGGTCAGCCAGCATTTCGCCAACGCGGCGCAAGTGGGTGCCAAAGTGATCGCTGCACAAGCGCAGGCCAACCAACAGGCGGCCGGTGCGCCCGACACGGCTGCTGCCAAACCAGCAGCCAAGTAAGTGATGCGGGGGCCGGGCATGACCGCCCCGGCCTGCGCGATAAAACTGGGACAATCGTCGCAGCACATGAACGACGATTCCCATCTCTACACCCCGCCGCGCTGGTTGCCCGGGGGGCATCTCCAAACCATCTGGCCTTCATTTTTTTCTAAAAGTGCCGATGCGCCTTTGCCCGCTTACCGGCGCGAGCGCTGGACCACGCCAGATGACGACTTCATCGATGTCGATTGGCTGCAAGGGCCGCCGTCCAACACCTTGCTTGTGCTCTTCCATGGCTTAGAAGGTTCTTCGCAGGGCCACTATGCGCTGGCCTTTGCCGACTACGCCAGGCGACAAGGCCTGGCTTACGCGGTGCCGCATTTTCGGGGTTGCAGCGGTGAGATCAACCGGCAGCCGCGTGCTTACCATTCCGGTGACCACGAAGAAATTGACTGGATGCTGTCGTGTTTTGCGCAGCGCCACAACGGCCCCATTTTGGCCGTGGGCGTGTCCTTGGGGGGCAACGCGCTCATGCGCTGGGCGGGCGTCATGGGCGAGCGGGCTGCTCCTCGGGTGCGCGCGGTGGCTTCTGTCAGCTCGCCCTTGGACCTCATGGCCAGCGGGCATGCGATTGGTGCAGGCATTAACCGATTGATCTACACACCTTGGTTTTTAAAAACCATGAAACCCAAAGCCCTGCAAAAACTGGCGCAGTTCCCGCGGCTCTTTGATGTGCAGCGGCTCAAGTCAGCGCGCAATCTGTACGAGTTCGACGATGTCTTCACGGCCCCCTTGCATGGCTTTCAAAATGTGATCGATTACTGGACGCGCGCGTCGGCCAAGCCCGTGATGCGCGACATCCGCATTCCCGCTTTGGCCCTGAATGCCTGCAACGACCCGTTTGTGCCGGCGCACAGCTTGCCGGCGCCGCATGAAGTGTCGACGTCTGTGACTTTGTGGCAGCCCCAGGCCGGTGGTCATGTGGGGTTTGCCCAAGGCGCCGTGCCCGGGCATTTGCATTGGTTGCCAACACAAGTGGGCAATTGGTTGCAAACCAAAGGGGGTGCGCATGGATGACATCGTCCAACAGGCCATGGCCAAGTGGCCCAATGTGCCTGACTGCTACGGCTGGCTGGGCTTGGACGCACGCGGCGACTGGTACATGCGCGACGACCAGGCGCAAGCCCAGGGGGCGTTCAGCAGCGGCAAGCCCCACAGCAAAGGCTCGCGTTTAAGCCACGAGAAGCTGATTGAATTTATCCAGCGCAATTACGCCAGCGACGCGCGCGGTTGCTGGTATTTTCAAAACGGACCGCAGCGGGTGTTTGTGGAATTGCAGGCAACGCCGTGGGTGTGGCGCATTCAGCCCGACGGGCGTGTGACATCCCACACCGGGCAAACAGTGAGCGTGCAGAAATGCCTGGTCGATGACAAGGGCTACGCGTATTTGCAAACGAGCCTAGGTTTTGGTTTGGTACACACCCAGGATGTGGAGGCCTTGGCCCAAGTGCTCGACGCGGGACACTGGGAAAGCGAAGCCGTGCGACTTGAAGATCTACCACGTCGCTATGGTTATGTGTGCAGCCCGCAAGCACAAGCTGTGCTGAAAAAAACAGCCGGCGGTGAAGCATAAAAAAAACCGGCAAATCGCCGGTTTTTTTAAAAGGGCGCAAAAGCGCACCGTGTCTGAATGCTCAGCTTATTTGGCCGCTGCAGGCGCTTTGGGTTCGTCAAACTTAGCACCACCCGCATTGGCCATGTAGACCACGCCGCGGGCAATTTCAACATCAGAATAATCGCCGCCGCCTTGGGGGCCCATGGCGTTTTTACCCTTCAGCGCGGAGTTCACCAAAGTGGCCAAAGGCGCTTTGATGCGAGGTGCCCAGGCGGCTTTATCGCCGAACTTGGGCGCACCAGCGGCACCATTGGCGTGGCAGGCACTGCACTGACCTTTGTAGACGGCTTCGCCGGATTGCAAGGGGCGATTGGCATCGCGGATTTCAACCGAGCCCACTTTTTGCAGGCGATCGGTGATGGATTTTTCGGCGTTCACAGTGCCGGCTTGTGGCTTAGGTGCCGACGTCACAAAGTAAACAAGACCGATGATGATGAAGACGGGCACGACGAACGCAAACAAACAAGCAATCAACAACTGCTTGGGGGTCTTGATCGGGCCGGTGTGAGATTCTTCTTGGCTGTGGTCGCTCATGGTGTCCTCAAAATACAAATGCGTTTGAATTGCAGCCCCCGATTATAGCGGGCCGGCCATGGGAAACCTCTACAATGGCGCCAACCAACAGATGCGGCTGTAGCTCAGTGGATAGAGTATTGGCCTCCGAAGCCAAGGGTCGTGGGTTCGATCCCCGCCAGCCGCACCAATCGTTGAAGCCCAGACGCTACACATCCCGGGCCGTCACACCGGATTGGGTTGTCAACCACGTCCCCTCGCCTGCGCATTGGCGCAGCACAAGCCCACCCGAAAGGTCTCCATGTTTGCAGTTTTCCCCCACGGTTTGCGTGGGCGCTTTCTTGTGAAGGCCGCGGGCTGCTTCGCGCTGCTGCTGTCTTCGGCCCATGCCACCGAGGCGGGTTTTCGCCAAATGACCGTGGCAGGCAACACAGCGGACGTGAAACCAGCGCACTTCGCGCTGTATTACCCAACGCCTGATGCAGCGCGGGTGATTCCGATGGGGCCGTTTCCACAGACCGTGGCCATCAACGGAACTCCGGCGCCGGCAGTCAAGGGCCTGATTGTGATCAGTCATGGCACGGCTTCGACGGAGCTGGGCTTTGCCGCACTGGCGCAAGCGCTGGCGCGCAACGGCTACCTGGTTGCCGGTGTGGAGCACGTGGGCGATACCTGGCAGGACCAGTCGATGCGTACCACGCCAGGTCGCTATTTTGTCGAGCGCCCACGCCAGGTCTCGCGCGTGATCGACACCTTGCTTGCTGACCCGCCCTGGCGCGCACGCATTGCCAACGGCGCCGACGGGCGGCCGCTGGTTGGTGCGCTGGGCCATTCGGCGGGGGGCTATACCGTGCTGGCGCTGGCAGGCGGCAAGCCGGTGCTCTCGCGCCTGCGCGCGCACTGCGAGCGCGAAGCCGAGTTGGACCCTGTCCTGTGCAAGTTGTCACGCAGTATCGGCACCGACCCGGCGCAAACGGGCGCTGCGGCAGATGGGCAGGAAGAACCGGTGCAGACTGACCCACGTGTGCGCGCCGTGATGGCTTTGGCCCCGTTGGGCGTGCCGTTCAGTGCATCGTCACTGGCATCAATCACCTTGCCGGTGGCCATTTACGCAGGCGATAAAGACACCTTCCTTGTGCCGCGCTTTCACGCGCAGTGGGTCAAGCAGAATATGCGCGGCGACAACGTCACGCTGCAAATCGTGCCGAACGCGGGTCACTACGCGTTCATGAACACCCCGACGATGGACCTGCCCTCGCCCGACGGCAGCGTGGCCGGCGACCCGCTCGGATTCGACCGTGCTGCGTTCTTGGAGCGCCTGGCGCAAGAGTCGATCGTATTTTTTGACAAGCATTTACGATAACCGCAGCGGGCGCATTCAGCATCGTGTGATGTGAGGTCCAACGGTATAAAGACACCTTCGCAGACGTCGTAAAGTGCCTGCTTTGAATTTTCAAGAGGTCTTGCCAACATGACAAACCCCATCGCCACGCCCACTCGTCCCGTGTTGACGGTGCAAGACAGCGTGGCCGTCATCACGCTCAATCGACCCGCTCAACGCAACCGGCTTGAAAACGAGGACCTGACGACCTTGCTGGCGCTGTTCTCGCAGATCAACCAAGACCCAAGCGTGCGGGTGCTGGTGCTCACGGCCAACACGCAGGACCAACCGCAACCGGTGTTTTGCGCGGGCTATGACATTGGCGGCTTCAACGAGGAAGGCCAAGGCGCCATGGCCTTTGAGAAAGTGCCGCAGGCGTTGGCAGAGCTGCGACCGGTCACGATCTGTGCGTTGAATGGCAGCGTGTATGGCGGCGCTACGGATCTGGTGCTGGCCTGCGATCTGCGCATCGGCCTGCAGGGCGTGCAATGGCGCATGCCCGCGGCCGCGTTGGGCTTGCATTACTACCCCAGTGGTTTGCGTCGCTATGTGAGCTTGTTCGGGGAGCAGGCCGCCAAGCGCGCTTTCCTGACGGCGCGGCCTTTCAGCATGGACCAGCTGCAAGCTTTAGGCTTGTTTGAGGCCGTGTGCTCTGTGCAGGACTGGCAAGTCACCTTGCAGGCCTTGATCGACGACATCGTCCAGTTGGCCCCGCTGGCGGTTCAGGAAACCAAGCGTTCCATTCGTGAAATCGCCAGTGGTGACTATCACCTGGGCCGCTTGCAAGCCCGTGAAGCTCTGACCAGTCAAAGTGAGGATTTCGCCGAAGGTCGTGCTGCCTTTGCGCAGCGACGCTCTCCGATTTTCAAAGGTCAGTGAAGCGCACACCTCGACAATGCGCAGTGACAGCGAGCAGCCTGATAAAGTATTGAAAATGATATTCAACCACCACAGGAACAGAAATGGATTCGCAAGCTAAGCGCGCCTTGGTCACCGTGGTGATTCAGACCGTCGGACGGCAAAGCTTGGTCCGCGCAGTGAAGTCCATTGTGAATCAGTCGATACTGAAAAATGGCAGAGGCGCACGCGTGGATGTCTGGATTGGCGTGGACATCGACCGGTTCGGCACGCTTACAAACGTTCGCGCAGAAATTGACGCTATGGCGGCTTCAATCCCTGGCTTCACAGTGTTCTGGCTGGACATCGGCTACACCACCAGCCTGCGGGGGCCTGGCGTTCACAACAACCTGTTCGGTGGCTCTTTGCGAACGGTGCTCACATTTTTGGCCAAATCCCGCTGGGTGGCGTATTTGGACGATGACGACTGGTGGCATCCGACACACCTTGAACTGCTGGTGAACGCGATACAAGGCAACAAGTGGGCTTGGAGTATGTGCTGGTTCACTGACGGCACGACCGAGAAAACTTTGGGTGTAGACATTCTGGAAAGTGCCGGCCCTGGTC
Source organism: Comamonadaceae bacterium (assembly GCA_947454695.1). Taxonomy (GTDB): domain Bacteria; phylum Pseudomonadota; class Gammaproteobacteria; order Burkholderiales; family Burkholderiaceae_C; genus CANGMW01. Next base: position 6,733 of record CANGMW010000068.1, read on the forward strand.
GTGGTGTTTATGCAAAAAGTTTTGGTGGTTTTGTCAGGCCATCCGCTTTGATGATCGACAAGCTGGCGTGTATGCCGTTACTTCATCTGTGGTCCATCTCGCCACTGAAGACCGGCGGGGGGCAAGACCGGGCTATTTTTCATGGCTTGAGAAAAATGCCAGAGGTCGGTGCTACCCAAACCCCCACCGTTTACTACGCCATGGACCCCAACGACACCAACCATGAAATTCGCATGAAGCTTTTGAAGCAAGTCAACCCGAATCTTGAAGACGTCAAGTTGCAGCGCACGGATTCTGTGCGGGAAGAGTTAGCAAAAGAGGGCGAACGCTTAGGACTTGTAGATAACCAATTCTTCGTTTTGAAAAATCAAAAAAAATGAACACACCGAAAAAAAGACTGCTCGTACTTTTGCAGGAATACCCGCAAATTTCCGAGACCTATATCAAGAACGAACTGGAAGTTCTGGCAACAGAGTTTGAACTTGAAATCTTGGCCATGCTGCCTGCCAATGCGCCCTACCGCGACAGATTTCCGTGTCTGTATTTGACGCAAAACAACCAAGCCAACGTGGTCGAATACCTCCGGCGATGGAAGCCACAGGCCATCCATTCGCACTACATGAAGATGTTGCCCTTGGCCTACAAATTCGCATCTTTGTTCAACATTCCTTTCACGGTCCGGGCCCATTCATTTGATGTGCTGGATGGCTATTTGGCCACCTTGGACAAGCGGATGCTTCAAAGTGAACATCTCAAAGGCATCTTGTGCTTCCCCCCATTTGCGGACAATTTGATGCGCGCGGGGATTCCAAGTTCCAAAATCGTTCCCGCCAATCCCGTGATTGATGTGCGCAAATTTTTCACTGGCAAAGCCTCAAGCGCAGAGGCGGTGATGAACGTGGGTGCCGCCCTGCCGAAAAAGAACATGGACGAGTACATCGAACTCTCAAAGCTCATGCCCGAGACGGTGTTCCGGCTTTACGGCTTGGGCTACGACACGGCGACACTCAAGGCGAAAAATGCACAGTGGGGTGGCCGGGTTGAGTTTGTGCCGCCGGTAGAGCCCGACAATATGCCAGCGCAATACCAACGTCACCGTTGGTTGGTCTACACGGCTTCTAAATCGATGGGCACGGTGGGCTGGCCTATGGCCATCGCAGAAGCGCAGGCCAGTGGCTTGGGCGTGGCGATGCAAAACATCCGTCCGGACCTGCGTGACTATTGCGGGCCGTCTGCCATCATGTTTGACCATGTGTCAGAGTTAGTTCACATTGTGGACAAGGCGCCCAGCGATGAGCACTTGGAGAAAGGCTTTCAAAACAGCCGCCGCTTTGATTTTAAAAATCAAATGCCCATGCTGACGGCACTGTGGGCGTGACCGGCGTCTGCCAAAGCGCAAAGCGCAGCGGCTCACTCAGCCCCATGGTTCTTTAAAGCCAGGGCCGCGTCATACAACTGGTTTCGCGAGCCCCCGCTGATATCAGCGGCTAACTTGACGGCCGTCTTCAAAGGCAATTCGGGCAACAGCAGGCGTAAGACGCGAAGCCCTTCTGCGTGGAGCGGGTCCTCAACGCTGCTGTTGGCAACCGGGTGCAAGACCAAAGCAAACTCACCACGGATCCGGTTGGCGTCCGCGGCCAGCCAATCGGAAAAATGGTTTGCTGGCAGGGTCGCAATCGTTTCGAACTGCTTGGTCAATTCGCGACCCACGGTCAAGGCCCGATCGCCCAACACGCCCAGCGACTGCGCCAGCGCTTCAATACGATGCGGGGCTTCTAGCAGCACCACCGCGCGCGACTCCATCGCGAGCTGGGTGACTTCGGCAGTGCGCTCGCTGGCTTTGCTCGACAAAAATCCCGCAAATACAAAGCTGCTGTCCTGCCCATGGTCGCCCACCACGCCGGCCACGCTCAAGGCCGTGGTCACGCTGCTCGCGCCGGGGATGGGTGAGACGCGTACACCTGCCGCTGCTGCTGCCTGAACAAGCCGAGCGCCGGGGTCGCTGACGGCGGGGGTGCCGGCGTCACTCATATAGGCCACGCGCTGGCCGGCACTCAGCAGTGCCAGCACATCGTTGGAGGCCTGTGCTTCATTGTGCTGGTGCAAGGCCATCAGTTGGGAAGTCGGCCGCTCCATGCCGTAAGCGCGCAGCAGGGCTTGGGTGTGGCGCGTGTCTTCACAGGCGATAACGTCGACCAATTGCAGCACGTGTAATGCGCGTAAGGAGATGTCTGCCAAATTGCCAATGGGCGTGGCCACGATGTACAAGGTTCCCGCCGGATAATCTTGCATGGCAGCCGCTTCGCGGGCTGCCAACAGGGCGGAGCCATAAGAAGCAGTCAATGATTTTTCCATTCAAGAAACCCATTCAGAGTAAGCCCACGCGCAAACAAAGTGGCGATGCGGCCGAGGACCAGGCCTTGCAGCACTTGAACCAGGCCGGACTGCGCCTGATCCAGCGTAATTATCGTTCTCCGGGACGGGGTGGCGGTGAAATCGACCTCATTATGGCCACGCCCGATGGCACGCTGGTGTTTGTCGAAGTGCGCCAGCGCAGTGGCGAAAGCCATGGCGGTGCGGCCGCCAGCGTGAGCCGGACCAAGCAGCAGCGGATCATTTTTACGGCGCGGCATTTTTTGTTCAGCCTGGCCACCATGCCGCCCTGTCGCTTTGATGTGGTGGCGATCGATGCCAACGGCCTCACCTGGATACAGGCCGCCTTTGATGCCGGTATGTGACGCCGGACGTTCAGCGCCAGCCTTGGCGTCTAACAGGTGGGCGGTTATCATTCACACCATGCTTGAGCAAAGAATCCAACAACACTTCATTGACAGTGCCGACCTGAAGTACCAGACGGCACAAATACTGAGCAAACCCATCGCAGCCGCGGTGCAAGCCGTGTTGGCTTGCGTCACGGGTGGCGGCAAGGTGCTGGCGTGTGGCAACGGGGGGTCCGCCGCCGATGCCCAGCATTTTGCGGCGGAGTTTGTGGGCCGCTTTGAACGTGAACGCCCTGAGTTGGGCGCCATTGCGCTCACCACCGACAGTTCTATCCTGACCGCCATTGCCAACGACTACGACTTCAACGTGGTCTTCTCCCGCCAGGTGCGCGCCTTGGGCCAGCCCGGCGACGTGCTGCTGGCCATCACTACCAGCGGCAATTCGGCCAATGTCTTGGCTGCCGTGGAAGCCGCGCATGAACGCGAAATGACGGTGGTGGCCTTGACAGGACGAGGCGGCGGCAAGATGAACCACGCGCTGCGCGACACCGACGTGCACATATCCGTGCCGCATGAACGCACCGCACGCATTCAGGAAGTGCATATTTTGGCGCTGCATTGCATTTGCGATGCGGTCGATGCCCAGCTGCTGGGCGAACAGGAAACTCCAACATGATGACTTTCAAAAAACTTGCTCTGCACTGCGTTCTCGCTGGCCTGTTGGTAGGCGCCTTGAGCGCTTGCGCACCGCTGCTGATCGGCGGCGCCATGATGACCAGTGCAGTAGCGGTAGATCGCCGCACCGCGGGCACGCAATTGGAAGATGAAAACATCGAGCGTCGCGCCATGAGTCGTGTCAATTCCAATGTGGGGGACCGAGGGCACGTCAACGTCACCAGCTACAACCGAAAAGTGTTGATCACGGGCGAAGTGCCCACTGAACAAGACAAAGCGCTGCTGGAGCAACTCATTTCACGGGTGGACAACGTGGCCAAAGTGGAAAACGAGTTGGCGGTCATGGGTAAGTCAAGCCTGACACAACGCTCCACCGACGTGCTGGTCACCAGCCGCGTCAAAGCCAACTTCATTGATGCCAAA
>CANGMW010000069.1 GCA_947454695.1 Comamonadaceae bacterium
AGAGCTGCTCGACGCGCAGGATGGCCACATCGTCGAGTTTTTTCTCTTCGCGTTTTTTGACCAGGTCGTAATAGACCTTGCCGGAGCAGCACACCACGCGCTTGACCTTGTCACCTTTGAGGTTGCCTTGATCCGGGATGACGGTCTGGAATGCGCCTTTGGTGAACTCGGACAGCGGCGAGGTCGCGTCCTTGTTACGCAGCAGCGATTTGGGCGTCATGATGATCAGCGGCTTGCGCAGGTTGCGCACCATCTGACGACGCAACACGTGGAAGATCTGGCTGGCCGAGGTCGGCTGCACGATCTGCATATTGGTGTCAGCAGCCAACTGCATGAAGCGTTCCAGACGCGCCGAGCTGTGCTCCGGGCCCTGGCCTTCATAGCCGTGCGGCAGCATCAAGGTGATGCCGTTCACGCGGCCCCACTTGACTTCGCCCGAGGCGATGAACTGGTCAATCACCACTTGCGCGCCATTGGCGAAATCGCCGAACTGGGCTTCCCAGATGACGAGCGTGTTGGGGTCGTTAGAGGCATAGCCGTACTCAAAGCCCAGCACCGCTTCTTCGGACAAGATCGAGTCGATCACAACAAACGGGGCTTGGTTATCCGCCACGTTTTGCAAAGGCACGTAAGTGCCCGTGTCCCACTTTTCACGGTTTTGGTCGTGAATGACCGCATGGCGGTGGGTGAAGGTCCCGCGACCGCAGTCCTCACCCGACAAGCGCACCGGGTAGCCGCTGGCTACCAACGAAGCAAACGCCATGTGCTCGCCCATGCCCCAGTCCACCGGAATGTCGCCACGGCCCATGGCCGCACGGTCGTCATAGACTTTCTTGACCAGCTGGTGAGGCGCCACCGTGCCGGGAATGGTCGTGATCTTGTCTGCCAAGCGCTTCCACTCCGTCATCGGAATGGCGGTATCGCCCGCATCGGTCCACTTTTTGTCCAAGTACGGCGACCAGTCCACCGAGAACTTGCTCTTGAAGTTGGTGAGGACCGGGTCCACCGTGTGGCGACCTGCGTCCAGCGCCGCGCGGTAGGCTTTGACCATGTCGTCGCCCAGTGATTCACCCATGCCTTGGGCGCTCAGTTTGTCCGCATAGAGCTTGCGCGTACCGGGGTGGGCACCGATTTTTTTGTACATCAGCGGCTGCGTCAACGCGGGGGTGTCTTGCTCGTTGTGGCCGAGTTTGCGGAAGCAGATGATGTCCACCACCACGTCTTTGCGGAACTCCATGCGGAACTCCAGCGCCAACTGGGTAGCCAAGACCACGGCTTCCGGGTCGTCACCGTTGACGTGCAGCACCGGGGCTTCGATCATCTTGACCACATCGGTACAGTAGGTCGTCGAGCGGCTGTCGCGCGGGTCCGAGGTGGTGAAACCGATCTGGTTGTTGATGATGATGTGCACCGTGCCGCCGGTGGAATAGCCACGGGTTTCGGACAGGGCCAAGGTTTCTTGGTTCACGCCTTGACCGGCAAAAGCCGCGTCACCATGTACCAGAATCGGCAGCACTTGCTGGCCATGCGGGTCAGCACGACGGTCCATACGGGCACGAACCGAGCCTTCGACCACCGGGTTGACGATCTCCAGGTGCGAGGGATTGAATGCCAAGCTCAGGTGAACCGGGCCACCGGCGGTGGACACGTCTGAGCTGAAGCCCTGGTGGTACTTCACGTCACCGCTGGGCAGATCTTCCGGCGCGGTGTGGTCGAACTCGGCGAACAAGTCCTTGGGCATCTTGCCCATGGAGTTCACCAACACGTTCAGACGACCGCGGTGGGCCATGCCGATCACGATTTCCTGCACGCCTTTGAGACCCGCTTGGTTGATCAGCTCATCCATCGAGGCGATGAAACTCTCGCCACCCTCCAGAGAGAAACGCTTTTGACCCACGTATTTCGTGTGCAGAAAACGCTCAAGCCCCTCGGCTGCCGTCAGACGGTCCAGGATGTGTTTTTTCTTGTCGGCACCAAAGCTGGGTTTGCTGCGGATGCTTTCCAGCTTTTGCTGCCACCAGCGCTTTTGCGCCTGGTCGGTGGTGTACATGTACTCGGCGCCAATGGTGCCGCAGTAGGTTTCGCGCAAGGCGTTGAGCAGTTCGCGCAAAGACATGGTGTCCTTGCCGAAAAAGGTGTTGCTGGTGTTGAACACCGCTTCCTGGTCGGCATCGCTGAAGCCGTAGAACGACGGCTCGAGCTCTGGAATGGCCGGACGCTCGGTGCGCTTGAGCGGGTCCAGATCGGCCCAGCGTTGGCCCACGTTGCGGTAGGCGGCGATGAGCTGCTGTGCGGCTGTGCGCTTGCGACCGAGTTCGGAGTCCGCACCGGCGGCCAACACCACGCGGGTGCCACCTTGTTTGGCGCGCTCAGCGAAGGCATTGATGACCGGCAAATGGGGGATGTCTTTGGCGTTGCTGCCGTCCACGGCGGGGACGTGCTGCAAGGCATCGAAATAGCTGCGCCAGTTGTCCGGCACGCTGCCGGGATTGGCCAGGTAGTTTTCGTACATTTCTTCAACGTACGGGGCATTCCCACCGAACAGGTAGGTATTGTCTTGATAGGTTTGAAAGACAGACGCGGTCTGCTTGGAACCGTTCGAAGCGGATTCACTCATATTACGCTCACCTCCGTTTCCCTTCAGGAAACATTAGTTGGTTGAAAAAAACCTCCCGCTACACGGCTTAACCGATTGGCGGATGCGACTGTGGCTTGGGAAGGGCCTATGTTTGCAGGTGACATTCTACCGAAAGCCACCTGCGAAAACTCAATTTATTTTGGGAACAGGTCTCTAATGGCCAGCAAAGCGGCCGGGTCATCCATGGTGGTGAGGTCGCCCGGGTCGCGCCCCTCACACACCGCCTGCAAGGCGCGTCGCAGCAATTTGCCACTGCGCGTTTTGGGCAGCAAGTTGACAAACAGCACGCGCGAAGGCCGGGCCACGGCACCGAGCTGAGAGTCCACCACCTTCATGATGGCCCCTTCGAGCTTCAAGCGCGCTGCGTCGTCGGTCAGCTCCGAAGCATCCTTGGGCACCACAAAAGCCATGGCCACTTGCCCCTTGAGCTGATCGGCGACACCGACCACCGCCACTTCGGCCACATTCGAATGGCTGGAGATGGATTCCTCGATCTCGCGGGTACCCAAACGGTGGCCGGCCACATTGATCACATCATCGGTGCGGCCCAGAATGAAGAAATAGCCGTCTTTGTCACGAATACCCCAGTCAAAGGTGCTGTAAACCATGCGCTCGGGAATGCTGCTCCAGTAGGTGCTGACGAAACGCTTGTCGTCGCGCCAAACGGTTTGCATACAGCCCGGCGGCAAGGGCCCTTCAATAGCGACCACACCTTTTTGGTCCGGACCTTTGAGTTCTTCGCCGGTGTTTTCGTCGATCAGTTTGACGTTGTAGCCGTACATGGCCACACCGGGGCTGCCGAACTTGCTGGACTTTTTCTCCACGCCGTTAGCCAAAGCCAGAATCGGCCAACCGGTTTCGGTCTGCCAGTAGTTGTCGATGATGGGCACATTCAGTGCCTGGCTGATCCACTGCGCGGTCGGCTCGTCCAAAGGCTCGCCGGCCAGGTACAGGGCTTTGAGGCTGGAAATGTTGTACTTGGCCAGATAGGCCGGGTCCTGCTTTTTGAGTACCCGCACCGCCGTCGGCGCGGAGAACATCCGCGTGACCTTGTATTTCTCCACCAAAGACCACCAGATGCCGGCATCCGGGCGGGTAGGCAGACCCTCGTACATGATGGTGGCCATGCCGGCAATCAGCGGCCCGTAGATGATGTAGCTGTGACCCACCACCCAGCCGATGTCGCTGGTTGAAAAATACGTCTCGCCGGCTTGACCTTCAAAAATATGCTTCATGCTCGCGGCCAAGGCCACGGCGTAGCCACCGGTGTCGCGCTGCACGCCCTTGGGTTTGCCGGTGGTGCCGGAGGTGTAGAGCGTATAACTGCTGTGGGTCGAGTCCACCCATTCGCACGGCACCGTGGTGTTCATGTGCTTGTCGCGCCAAGTGCCCCAAATCTCATCTCGACCAGCGACCAAATTCATGGGCGCGAGCTGGCGATCCACCAGCAACACCGATTGCGGTTTGTAGGCAGACAAGCGAATGGCCTCGTCCAGCAAGGGCTTGTAGGGCACGCTTTTCCCCCCGCGCGAACCGGCATCGGCACTGATCACCACTTTGGGTTCGGCATCTTCGATGCGCGAGGCCAGCGAGCCCGAGGCAAAGCCGCCAAACACCACCGAGTGAATCGCCCCGATGCGCGCGCAGGCCAGCATGGCAAATGCGGCCTCGGCAATCATGGGCATGTAAATCAGAACGCGGTCGCCTTTTTGCACGCCCAGAGATTGCAAGGTCGCCGCCATGCGTTGCACTTCGGCATGCAGCTCGCGAAAGGAATAAACGCGCTCTTGATCGGTCTCGGTGCTGACAAAAATCAAGGCGGCCTGATCGGCACGGTCTTTCAGGTGCCGGTCCACCGCGTTATGGCACAGGTTGGTCGTGCCGCCCACAAACCATCGCGCAAACGGCGGATGGCTGTAATCGCAAATCTGTTGCGGTGCGGTCTTCCACTCAATCAGCTTGGCCTGTTCTGCCCAAAATGCATCGGGTTGTTCAATGGACTGGCGGTAAAACTCGGCGTAGCTGCTCATCGGAATCTCCTGCGGGACAAATCTCAACTGGAATCTCAACTGAATTCATAATTATGAGCAATGGTCTTGCTGGAAACTGACTTCAACCGACTTGGGGAGGAGCGCAGCCAACAAAACGTTGTCCCATGAAAAAACCCCGCCGCAGCGGGGTTTGAGGACGCGCCATGCGCACAGCCCTGTTAGCCCATGTGCAGGCCGCCGTTGACCGAGAAATCAGCGCCGGTGGAGTAACCCCCTTCATCCGATGCCAGCCACGCAATGATGGAAGCAATTTCGCTGGGAAGTCCCAGACGTTTGACGGGAATGGTGGCCACAATTTTGTCCAGCACATCTTGACGAATCGCCTTGACCATATCGGTTCCGATGTAGCCCGGGCTCACGGTGTTGACCGTCACGCCCTTGTTGGCCAGTTCCTGAGCCAAGGCCATGGTGAAGCCGTGCATACCGGCTTTAGCGGCCGAGTAGTTGGTCTGGCCGGCCTGCCCTTTTTCGCCGTTCACGCTGCTGATGTTGATGATGCGGCCCCAGCCTTTTTCAACCATACCGGCCACGACTTGTTTGGTCACGTTAAACATGGAGTTCAGGTTGGTCTCAATCACCGCATCCCAGTCTTCACGGGTCATCTTCAGGAACATGCGGTCACGGGTGATGCCGGCGTTATTCACCAAGACATCAATGGGGCCGTGTTCAGCGCAGGCCTTGCCAAACGCCTCTACCGTAGAGTCCCACAGACCCACGTTACCCACGGAGGCATAGAAGGTAAAACCCAGTGCCTTTTGCTCATCGAGCCACTTCTTGAAATCCCGGGTCGGGCCGCAACCCGCAATCACCTTGAAGCCCTCCTGGTGCAGGCGCTGGCAAATGGCCGTTCCGATGCCACCCATGCCGCCGGTGACGTACGCTACTTTCTGACTCATGCTTTTCTCCTCTTTTAATGAACTGTGTGACTTGTGACTCAAAGAAAAAACTCAGCGCTCGATGGTGAGCGCCACGCCCATGCCGCCGCCAATGCACAGGCTGGCAATGCCTTTTTTAGCGTCACGGCGCTGCATTTCATGCAAGAGCGTGACCAGAATGCGGCAGCCTGATGCGCCGATGGGGTGACCGATCGCAATCGCACCGCCGTTGACGTTGACCTTGCTGGTGTCCCACCCCATGGCCTGGTTCACCGCGCAGGCCTGCGCCGCAAACGCCTCGTTGATTTCGAGCAGATCCAGATCGGCAGCCTTCCAGCCCGCGCGCTGCAAGGCCTTGGTGCTTGCCGGCACCGGGCCCATGCCCATGAAGGCCGGATCCAAACCGCTGGTGGCAAAACTGGCAATGCGCCCCAGGGGCTTGAGCCCCAAGGCGGCAGCCTTTTTGGCCGTCATCACCATCACGGCGGCCGCGCCGTCGTTGATACCCGAAGCATTACCGGCCGTCACGCCACCGGCTTTGTCAAAGGCGGGGCGCAAACCGGCCAAGGCTTCGGCATTGGTTTTGCGGTTGAGAAATTCGTCGCTGGCAAAAATCAGTGGATCGCCTTTTTTCTGCGCGATGCTGAAAGGCACGATCTCATCTTTGAACTTGCCGGCATCTTGCGCTGCGGCAGCTTTTTGCTGACTGGCCAGTGCCAGGGCATCCTGCATCTCGCGGGTGATGCCGTATTGTTTGGCCACGTTCTCAGCGGTGATACCCATGTGGTACTGGTTGTACACATCCCACAAGCCGTCCACGATCATGGAGTCAATCATCTTCCAGTCGCCCATGCGCTGTCCATCGCGAGAACCTTGCAGCACGTGGGGCGATGCGCTCATGTTTTCCTGCCCCCCGGCAATGACGATATCGCTGTCGCCGTAAGCCACGGCTTGCGCAGCCAGCATCACGGCCTTCAGGCCCGAGCCGCACACCGCATTGATGGTCAAGGCCGGCGTTTCTTTGGCCACGCCGCTTTTAATCAGCGCCTGACGCGCCGGGTTTTGACCCGCCCCGGCGGCCAGCACCTGCCCCATGATGACCTCGCCCACTTGGTCAGCCGCCAAGCCGGTACGCTCCAACAAAGCTTTGATCACAGCCGCACCGAGTTCGGTGGCCGGTGTCTTGGCCAGCGAGCCTCCAAATTTACCCACGGCGGTGCGGGCGGCCGAAACGATGACGATGTCTTCCATGATTGCTCCTGTTTGTTAGGCTTTTTGTTTCACGTAGCGGCCGGGGGCGGCCTCCACGGCTTTGAACTTGGGCGCTTTGCCATAGGTTTTGGGCGCGGGGATTTGCTTGCCCGCATGGCCCTTGAGCCAATCCGACCAATCGGTCCACCAGCTGCCCGGCATTTCCTTGGCCCCGTTGAGCCAAGCGTCGGGGGTCTTGGGCAATTTGTTGTCACTGCGCACCCAGTAGTTGCGCTTTTTCTTGGCCGGCGGGTTGATCACGCCGGCAATGTGGCCTGATGCCCCCATCACGAAACGCTTGGGGCCGGGCAACACCTGGGTCGACGCGTAAGCCCCGCCAATAGGCACGATGTGGTCTTCGCGCGAGCCGTAGATGTAGACCGGCAGATCCACTTTGCGCAAATCGATTTTTTCACCGCACACCTGGGCAGCACCGGGCTTGACCAGCTTGTTTTCAAGGTAGGTGTTGCGCAGGTACCAGGCGTAAAACGGGCCCGGTAGGTTGGTGCTGTCGCTGTTCCAGTACAGCAGGTCAAAGGCGGGTGGGGTTTCGCCCTTAAGGTAGTTGCCCACCACATAGTTCCAGACCAGGTCGTTGGGTCGCAAAAAACTGAAGGTGGAAGCCAGGTCCTGGCCCTTCATGAGACCACCCTGCCCCATCTCGGTTTCACGGTATTTGACGAAGCCCTCGTCAATGAATAAATCCAAAATACCGGTGTCGGTGAAGTCCAGCAAGGTGGTCAAAAAGGTGGCGCTGCTGACCGGCTTTTTACCGCGAGCGGCCAGCACTGCCAGGGCGGTGCACAGAATCGTGCCGCCGACACAAAAGCCCAGCGCATTGATGGTTTTGGCGCCGGTGATCTGCTGGGTCACCTCGATGGCCTTGATGGCCGCATCTTCAATGTAGTTGTCCCAGGTTTTGTGGCTCAGGGACGTGTCGGGGTTGCGCCAGCTCACCACGAAGGTGCGGTGTCCTTGCGCCACGCAATGGCGGATCAGGGAGTTGTCGGGCTGCAAGTCCAGGATGTAGAACTTGTTGATGCACGGCGGCACCAGCAGGAAAGGCTTTTCGAACACTTTGGCCGTCAGCGGCTTGTACTCGATGAGCTGGAACAGTTCGTTCTCAAATACGACCGCACCTTCGGTCGTGGCCACGTTGCGCCCCACCTCGAACAGCGACTCGTCAGTCATAGACACATGACCCTGCTGCATGTCATGCAAGAGGTTTTTCAAACCCAGTGAAATGCTCTCACCCCGGGTCTCGATGGCTTTTTGTTGCGCTTCTGCATTGAAGGCCAAAAAATTGCTGGGGGCAGCTGCTGCCACCCACTGCTCCACGGCAAAGCGGATACGGCTGCGGGTCTTGGCGTCTGCCTGAACTGCATCGGCCATCTCCATCAGGGCGCGGGCATTGAGCAAATAGTTCTCGGCCGTGAAACCAGCCACTGGATTTTTGGCCCAGGCTTGAGAAGAGAATCGGCGGTCCGAGGCGGCTTGCGGGTGAGCGGCCATCATGTGCTGCCATAAATCGGAGACCGATTTCAGGTAGTCCTGTTGAAGCGCCGTGAGTTTTTCGGCATCGAAAGCAATCTGGGGCATGTCCGGCAGCCCCAACGAAGCGGCCTGACCAGCCTCTAGGTTTTGGAACGACGCAAAGGCCTTTCCCATGCGCTCGTTCAAGGCTTTTTGAAATTGCTGGGCGGACTGTGCCCAATCTTCGGGAGAATGCTGCATTAGGCTGTACCCTTGCCGTGAGAATTCACAGCTGAAGGGCGCAGTATTTCAGCACAGACCTTCATTAACCTGACATTCATCAATACCTCCATCCATGTATCTCATTCCTATAGCCTGGCTTTATGTGGCACTCATGATGGCGGTTGCAGAAGCCACCAACACAACAGGTACCGCGCTCGGAGGCGTTATCACCTTTGTACTGTATGGATTGGGGCCGGTGCTATTGGTGCTTTACCTGATGGGGTTTCCCTCACGTCGGCGCGCGATCAAAGCGCGTGAACAGGCTGATTGGCAGGCCTATCAGGCCCAAGCTGAAGCAAGCCCGACAGCAGATGGTCACAACGCCGGGGCGTCAGTTCATCCAGATGCAAGCGGCCATACGGCCGCTGATACGGTCCCGCCGGTGCGAAAAGAACCGTGACGGGTTGCTCACCGTGCACCACGGCTGAGAGCCGTCATTGCCGAAGATCTGACCCACCCCAAGCGCCGACAATCGCTGGCGAGCCAGACCCGGCAAATCGGCCAGGTACTTGTCGGGCGCAAGGCTTGGCTTAAAACAGACTTGGGCGGCGATCGCATTGGCCACAAAAGCTGCCCTGACCTGCGGACCGACCTCAAACGCCTGCGGTCCGATGCACGGCCCCAACCAAGCCAACAAATCGTCGGTCCGGTCCACGGGCAGCGCGCGCACTAAGGCCTCTAGCACCCCGACACCCCCCTGCCCCGCCAGCCCCCGCCAGCCTGCATGCGCGGCGGCCACAAAGCTGCCTTGCCGGTCGGTGAAGAGGACCGGCAGACAATCGGCGACCATGATGCAACAGGTAAGTCCGGACATCGTGGTGTAGCAAGCGTCAGCCTCAACACCATCCGCTGTTTGCCGGTCCAGTTGCAGCACTTGCGTGCCATGCACCTGAGCAAGGTAAGGGACGGGCGTGGCCAAGCTTGCTTGCAAATGCGCGCGATTGCGCATCACCTGTTGCGGGTCGTCCCCCACATGCAGACCGAGGTTGAGGCTGTCGTAAGGCGGCTGGGAGAACCCGCCTTGACGGGACGTGCAGACCGCCTGCACCCTGGCGGGCGCAGGCCATTGGGGAATCAGCCAATCCGGGTGCATCAGCCCTCGTTGTCAGGGCAATTGGAGGGCTTTGCCTGCTGGAAAGCGGGCAGTTTCATGCAAGCCTCAAACGCCGCCATGGTCAGCGCCAGGCCCTCAAAGTTCACATTGAAGCGCTGGCCATTGAAAATTTGCGGCACCAGACAGCAATCCGCCAGCGTGGGCGTGTCGCCCCAGCAGTACACCGAGGCCGGCAATCCGGCCGCTTGACGCTGGGCGGCCAGACCATGCAGCTGACGCTCAAAACTTTCCAGCCCCTCTCGGACCCAATGGCGGTACCAGGTGTTCTTGGCCTCCTCGTCTACCTTGAGTTCTTTCACCAGGTACTTGAGCACCCTCAGGTTGTTCAGTGGATGGATCTCACAGGCCACCGATTGCGCCAGCGCACGCACTTTGGCACGGCTGATGGCATCGCCGGGCAGCAGCGGCACAGCCGGGTGGGTCTCATCCAGGTACTCGATGATGGCCATCGACTGCGACAGGCGCTCGCCATCGACCTCCAGCAAAGGCACCAGGCCATCGGCTGAGATGCCGGTGTAGTCAGGCAGTTTGTGATCGCCACGCGCCAGATGCACGGGCAGGTAGTCATAAGACAAGCCCTTGAGGGCCATGGCAATGCGCACACGGAACGAGGCGGAAGAACGGAAGTAGTTGTGGAGTTTCATGACATCAGGGCTATTGCAATAAAAAAAGCGTGTAGATAAGGTGCGAGGAGACAGCGTGAAATCATGACTATTCAGCTTAGCCGGGTTCTTCCTCATGGCCGGCCACGAGCTTGGTCAACAAGGTCTGAAATTGAACCCGCTCTTTAGCATTCAAGGGCGACAAAACAT
>CANGMW010000070.1 GCA_947454695.1 Comamonadaceae bacterium
GAACGCGCGGTTTTGCCGATGGGGGACTGGTCCACGAACACCACTTCGGCCAGTTGCTCGGCGCCCAGCAGGCGATCGAAGGTGCCGGGGGTTTCGGTGGCTTTGCCGAAGTGGCGCAACAAGGCGGGGGCCAGCACATCCTGGATCAAGGTGGACTTGCCCGAACCCGACACGCCGGTGACGCACACCAAGCGACCCAGGGGGATTTCCACCGACACGTTTTTCAGGTTGTGCTCACGCGCACCTTCCAGAATCAATCGCGGCGTGTTGTCGCTCACCAGGCGCTTGAAGCCCATGCTCACCTGCTTGCGCCCGCCCAGGTAGGCGCCTGTCAGGGTGTCGGCGTGTCGCAAGTCATCGGTGGCGCCATCGAACACAATCTGTCCGCCGCGCTCGCCAGGACCGGGGCCCATGTCGATCATGCGGTCGGCCGCGAACATCACGGCGGGGTCATGCTCGACCACCACCAGGGTGTTGCCGGCATCACGCAGGCGCTGCATCGCCTCGATGATGCGGTGCATGTCCCGCGGGTGCAGGCCAATGCTGGGTTCGTCCAGCACAAACAAGGTGTTGACCAGCGAGGTGCCCAAAGCAGTGGTGAGGTTGATGCGCTGGACCTCGCCGCCCGACAGCGTGCGGCTTTGCCGGTCCAGCGTGAGGTAACCAATGCCCACGTCGCACAGGTAGCGCAGCCGTGTGCCGATTTCCTCGAACAACAACTTCAAGGTTTTGGCTTCGGCTTGTGAAGTGTCCGGGCCTGAGGCAGTCGAGACACCGCTGTGCGCGTGCACGGCCAGCAAGCCGGTGGACAGTCCGTCAAAAAAGCGTTTCAAACGGTCCAGCGGCAGGACCATCAGGTCATGCAAGCACAAACCCGGCATCGCCTCGAGTTGTGCGCGCGTCCAGCTCACGCCGGCCGGCATGAAGCGTTGGGAGGCGGGCATCACCGCATCGGCTTCGTCTTTAGAGCCGATGCGCCACAGCAGGCTGTCGGTTTTCAGGCGCGCGCCTTGGCAAGCGCCACACGGGGTGTAGCTGCGGTATTTGGACAAGAGCACGCGGATGTGCATCTTGTAGGACTTGGTCTCCAGGTATTCAAAGAAGCGTTTGACGCCGTACCACTGCTGGTTCCATTTACCTTTCCAGTTGGGCGAGCCTTGAATCACCCAGTGTTGCTGCTCCGGTGTCAACTTGTACCAGGGCGTGTCGCGCGGAATACCTGCGGCTTCGGCGTGGCGCATCAGGTCGTCCTGACACTCGGCCCAGGCGGGGGTTTGCAGGGTTTTGATGGCGCCCGATCGCAGGGTGAGTTTGTCGTTGGGAATCACCAGGCCATAGTCCACGCCGATCACGCGTCCAAAACCACGGCAGGTTTCGCAGGCGCCCACCGCCGAGTTGAAGGAGAACATCGACGGCGTGGGTTCGGTGTAGCGCAGATCGCTCTCGGGGCAATGCAGTCCGGTTGAAAATTTCCAGATGGCAGGCGCGGCAGGCTCTGACGCCGCCACTGGGCTGGCCTCATCACCCGGGGTTGGGGGCAGCACATAAACCGACAGCCGCCCGCTGCCACGCTTGAGCGCCACCTCAATGGCTTCAATCACGCGGGCGCGTTCGGTGTTGCTGATGCGAAAACGATCGGCCACCACATCCAGCAAGGTGCGCGGACCGGTGGGGGTGGCCACCTCACGTTGCGCCTGCACACGGGTGAAGCCGCTGGCCGACAGCCATTGCTCAATCTGCTCAGCCGACGTGCCCGAGGGCAACTCCACCGGAAAGGTAAGCACCAGTCGCGGATCGCCCTGTTCTTGCGCACGACTTTGCAACTGGGTGTAAATACTGTCGACCGTGTCATGCCGCACCGGCAAGGCGGTTTGCCTGTCATGCAAGTGCCCCGCGCGCGCGAACAACAGCTTCAAATGGTCGTTGAGCTCGGTCATCGTTCCCACGGTGGAACGGGAGGAGCGAACCGGGTTGGTCTGGTCGATGGCAATCGCCGGCGGCACGCCTTCGATCTTGTCGACTGCGGGCTTGTCCATGCGGTCCAGGAACTGGCGGGCATAGGCCGAGAAGGTTTCTACATAGCGTCGTTGGCCTTCGGCGAACAGGGTGTCGAACACCAGACTGGACTTGCCCGAACCGCTCGGGCCGGTCACCACGGTCAGCTCGCCGGTGCGGATATCGAGGTCCAGATTTTTAAGATTGTGCTGCCGCGCACCCCGTATTTTGATGATTCCCTGTGACATTTAGAGGCGCTTTCTGCATTGAGTTACGTCATGTGTGCGTGGTATTGTTGCCTAAATCAAACCAACTTATTAAACAAGGAGTTGGAACATCATGATGACTTCTCTTAGGTGGACCCTGGCAACCGTGCTGTTTTTTCTAAGCAGCACCATTGATGCCCAAATCGTGATAGGCCAAACTGCGGGGGTCACAGGCACGGTTGCTGCCACGGTGAAAGAATCGCTGGACGGCGCAAAGCTCTATTTCGACTTCATCAATGCACGTGGGGGGGTCGTCGACAACGTTAACCGCCTGGGCGGCATCAAAGGCGAGTTAATTGAACTCATCACCATGGACGACAAGTTTGACGTCAAGCAAACCGTCGCCAACGCCGAATCTTTGATCACGAATAAAAACGTGGTGGCTTTGTTTCTTACGCGTGGGACGCCCAATAACGAAGCCTTATTTCCAGTGCTTGAAAAATACAGCGTGCCCTTGGTGGGACCTGCCACTGGCGCTGCGGTGATGCACAAGCCCGTGAACCGCTTCGTATTTAATGTGCGATCCAGTTACCAACGCGAAGCTGAGCGGTCCGTGATTTACCTGGAAACCGTAGGGTTCTCTCGAATTGCTGTGGTGCACCCGGACGACTCGTTTGGACGAGATGCCCTTGAAGGCGCTGAAAATGGGTTTCGTCTGAAAAAAATCAAACCAGTGACCGTCTTGGCGGTTGACCGCATCAAGCCCAATTACGTCCAAGTGATGGATGCGCTCAAGCGCTCAGATGCGCAAGCGGTTCTATGGGTGGGCTCCGGCACGGCTGTGAGCGATGGGGTGATCGCACTGAGAAAAAGCGGGTCCGGCGCGCAAGTGGTGACACTGTCTAACAATGCATCAGGCGGTTTCGTCAAAGCGTTAGGTGAATTCAGCCGCGGCGTCATCGTGAGCCAAGTTTTTCCAAACGAAAAATCCATGAGTTACGCGCTGGTGAAAGAAGCCGTGGCCTTGGCTAAAGCCAAAGGCATGAATGAGATTTCACCGGCCATGTTGGAAGGGTACGCCGCCGCCAAAGTGTTGGTGGAAGCGCTGAGGCGCGCTTCGCCTAACCCCACTCGGGCCAAGGTTCTATCGGCCCTGAACAGCATGAATTCGTTTGATCTGGGTGGCCTGACTATCAGCTACAGCCCCACCGACCATACCGGACTTGAATTTTCCGATTTATCTATCATCACTGAACAAGGTAAGTTTCAACGCTGAGTGAAACCCGAGTCACCGCTCCCGGCTCGCTTCAAGGCGACCTCTAATGGGCGACAAGCCTCCGCACCCACGGCATCCTTGATTTTTGGCAACAGCGCCAATAAGTCATCGTAGCCACTGGCAGCCTCTACGGCCAAATTCAAGCGAAACCCCCGCAAGCCCAAAGAGGCCGTCAGTCGAGTGGCAATGGGCATGGCCAAGGCGTAGCGCGCTTGTTTGGTGGGAACGTCCAACTTATCACGGACGGAGCGTGGCGTTGAAGCATTTTTCACAGCGGACAAAAAACCCTGCGCCTCTAAGTAGTCAATGTCTGCCTGCGTGACGCTCATGCCGCTGGTGGCGGCTAAGACTTCCTCGCCGGTTTTTTCACCATCGAAAAGGATGAATGCCGAGCGTTGCTTGGCGGAAAACTGCGACGACCGATCCCTGAAGGCCTTCAGGCCTATTTCTGTTTTTATGTATTTCATAGAACTGCATGCGGTTGATGGAGTTGTTTAAATCCGCATGCATGCGCATATTACTTTGCCGGTGTGGCTGGCGCATCCGTATTTCCCGCAGGTGCAGCAGGGCTTGCAGTTGCGGGGGCGTGAACCGCTTCTTCGCCGTGCTTCTCACCACCCATATCGAGCTTGTCACCGCCCTTCATGATGACGTACATGGCCAGCGCGGCGAAGATGATGAATCCAACAATGATTTTCCACATGATGTAGTTACTCCAATTAACAGGTTTAAAAAAAAGGCCCTCACAACGAGGGCCTGTTCTGCTGTCTAACCAAAGGATCGGTTAGACAGCGAGAGGTCATGCAAGCCTTTAGTCGTTGGCGTAGATGTCAACGTCTTTGGTTTCTTTCACGAACAGCGTGCCGATCACAAACGTCGCGCCGGCGATGATGATCGGGTACCACAAGCCGTTGTAC
This sequence comes from Comamonadaceae bacterium, assembly GCA_947454695.1. GTDB lineage: Bacteria > Pseudomonadota > Gammaproteobacteria > Burkholderiales > Burkholderiaceae_C > CANGMW01. Next base: position 4,395 of record CANGMW010000070.1, read on the forward strand.
ATATTGCCGGTCTGCGCCACGATGGCAAATGCCGTGGTGGGCAGCAAGCCGCCGAACCAACCGTTACCAATGTGGTACGGCAAGGACATGGAGGTGTAGCGGATGCGGGTGGGGAACATTTCCACCAACATGGCCGCGATCGGGCCGTACACCATGGTCACCAGAATCACCAAGTAGGTGAGGATGGCAATCACCATGACTTTGTCCAGCTTGGCCATGTCGGCTTTGGCGGGATAGCCTGCAGCCTTCAAGTCGTCAGCAACTGCCTTCTTAAACTCAGCATCCTTGGCTTTGGCTTCGTCAGCCGGAATGCCTTTAGAGGTGTAGCTGGGGATCTCTGCTTCGCCGATTTTGATGGTGGCTGCTGTACCAGGCGCGCCGACCGCGTTCTCATAGCTCACAGAAGCGCCGGCCAAGACTTGCTTGGCAATGTCGCAGGAGCTGGTGAACTTGGCGGTGCCGGTCGGGTTGAACTGGAAGGAGCACTCCGCCGGATCAGCCGTCACCACCACTTTGTTTTTCTGCTGGGCAGCGTACAAGTCCGGGTTAGCGGCTTTGGTCAGTGCGGTGAACACGGGGAAGTAGGTCAACACGGCCAACAAGCAACCGGCCATGATGATGGGCTTGCGACCAATTTTGTCCGACAGCGCGCCAAAAATGATGAAGAACGGCGTGCCGATCAACAAAGACACGGCCACATAAATGTTGGCCTGGGCGCCGTCCACCTTGAGCGCTTGCGTCAGGAAGAACAGGGCATAGAACTGGCCTGAGTACCAAACCACAGCTTGGCCGGCGGTCAAACCGATCAGCGCCAAGATCACGATCTTCAGGTTTTTCCACTGACCGAAAGACTCGGACAGGGGGGCTTTGGAGGTTTTGCCTTCAGCTTTCATTTTGGCGAAAGCGGGTGACTCGTTCATCGACAAACGGATGTAGACCGACACGGCCAACAGCAAGATGGAGACGATGAACGGAACACGCCAGCCCCAGTCAGCAAAGGCGGCTTCGCCGATGGCGGTACGCGTACCCAGAATCACCATCAAGCTCAGGAACAGGCCCAGCGTGGCGGTGGTTTGAATCCAGGAGGTGTAGGCACCCCGCTTGCCTTGCGGCGCGTGTTCAGCCACGTAGGTGGCAGCACCACCGTACTCACCACCGAGTGCCAAGCCTTGCAGCAAGCGCAAAGCAATCAGGATCACCGGTGCGGCTACGCCAATCGAGGCGTAATTGGGCAACACGCCCACGATGAACGTGGACAGACCCATGATCAAAATGGTCACCAAGAAGGTGTATTTACGGCCAATCATGTCGCCCAGACGACCAAAGAAAATGGCGCCGAAAGGACGAACGATGAAACCAGCTGCAAAAGCCAGCAGCGCGAAGATGAAGGCGGAGCCCGCATCCAGACCGCTGAAGAATTGCTTGGCAATGATCGCTGCCAATGAACCGTACAGGTAAAAGTCGTACCACTCAAAAACAGTGCCCAGGGACGAAGCGAAGATAACTTTCTTCTCTTCAGCCGACATCGGGCGAGCCGCTGTTGTAGCCATAGATGTGTCTCCAATCAAAATGAATCAGCCTCCAAAAGGGAGACGTGATGCATTCTTGAAGACGGTACTGACCTTGTACTTACGCCAAGCTTATTAAAGCCTGACAACTTAAGTACTAACCCTAGGCTTTCATTTCACAGACCAAAAAATCAGCGTTTGAGTGCGATGGCACTCTGCACCGCATCCACGTTGTGCCAGCCGGGGCCCTCAAACCAGGCATCGCCGTCGAGGTATTGGCGCAGCATGGGCAAGGCATCGAAACCCCAAAACACTTTGTCGTCGACCACCAGGGCCGGCACGCCAAACACCTGCGCGGCAATGGCTTGTTCGCCGTTTTGCCGCAGGCGTGCTTTGACCGCTTCATCGTCCGACGCCATGGTCGGCGCGAGTTGCGTTTGCAGAGCAGCCAGGCGCGTGGCTTCGTTGGGGTCCAGGCCGCCATGCCAGACGTGGCGAAAGATACTTTCGCAGACGAAGCGGTTCGGGTTGCCACCCTGCGCACAGGCGATCGACAAGCGCAGCAGCGGCAAGGGGTTGAACGGGTGCACGCAAGGCATGGTCAGCTCAATGCCTTGCGAATGGCCCAGCCACTGCACGTGGCGGTAAGTCCAATCGCGTTTGGCGGCAATCTCTGCAGGCCCGAGCTGGCCGTGGTGTCGCAACAGCGCGCCCAGAAACACCGGCTTGTAGTCGATGGTGTAGCTGTGGCCTTCGAGCGTGAGGGGAATCTGCTCAAAGGCTAAATGCGCGTAAGGCGAGATGAAGTCCAGGTAAAACGTGATGTGTTTCATGGTTTGTTCGCGCTCGCGCGCGCCTCAATGTTGCGCCAGACCTGGCGTTTGTCGTCCTCATCCAAGACGGCCCAGACGGTGATTTCATCCAAGGTGCGCCAACAACCTTGGCACACGCCTTGCGCCGGGTGCATGGTGCAGACCGAACTACAGGGCGACGGCACGGGCCCCGCCTGCGAGCGCACCGCACGTGCCTGCGCCAGAAGTCGATGAACACGGCCCATGGTGTCTTAGGCGCGCTTGGCCAGCAAGGCGGTGGCGGCACGTGAGTTGGGTTTGCGCTGCAAAAAGTCGCTGATGAACTGACCGGCATCGACCAGTTTGTCCAGATCGATGCCCGTCTCAATGCCCATGCCGTGCAGCATGTAGACCACGTCTTCGGTGGCGACATTGCCGGTCGCACCTTTGGCATACGGACAACCACCCAGACCCGCAATTGATGTGTCGAACTGCCACACCCCCATGTGCAAACAAGTGAGCGTGTTGACCAGCGCTTGTCCGTAGGTGTCGTGGAAATGACCGGACACATCGTTCAGGTCGAAGTGCTTGAGCGCCGCTTGCATTGCCCGCTGCGTTTTGATCGGGGTGGCCACACCAATCGTGTCGGCCACACCCACATGCTGCACGCCGATGGCTTTCATGAGCCGCGCTACCAATTCAACCCGCTCGGGCGCGATGTCGCCCTCGTAGGGGCAGGCCACGGCACAGGAAATTGCACCGCGCACATAGATGTTGGCGGCCCGCGCCGCGGCCACCACCGGGGCGAAGCGCTCAATGCTTTGTGCGATCGAGCAGTTGATGTTGCGTTGGCTGAACAACTCGCTGGCCGCGCCAAACACCACGATCTCATCGGGCTGGCTTTGCAGCGCCGCTTCAAAACCTTGCAGATTGGGGGTGAGCACCGAGTAGCGCACATCGGGCCGACGTGTGATACCGGCCATCACCTGTGCGTTGTCGGCCATTTGCGGCACCCATTTCGGGCTGACAAAACTGGTGACCTCAATCTCTTTGAGGCCTGCGTCTTGCAAGCGGTGCACCAGTTCAATCTTGATGCTGGCCGGCACCGGCTGTTTTTCATTTTGCAAACCATCGCGCGGACCGACGTCCACGAGTTTGACTTTGGAAGGCAGGCTCATCTCGATGTCTCCATTCAGCCTTGATTGTCACCATTGTCTCGCCGGTTTGCTCAATCGTCACCGGAGGTATGCCATACCCCTAGGTCACGGTCCGCTTTGAGGGGGCGCGTGCTCAGTACCCCCGGCCCCGGTCCACCACACCCGCCACCGGCTCACCGCACTCCAGGGCCAGCATCTTGCCCACGATTTGCGCAATGCTTTCATCGCGCAGCGTGCGCGCCGAGGTGTGCGGCGTGACGATGATTTTGGGGTGTTGCCAAAACACATGGCCGCCGGGCAGCGGCTCGGTTTGAAACACATCCAGCGTCGCGCCCGCGAGGTGGCCTTGATCAATCAGAGTGAGCAAGTCCTGCTCCACCAGATGCCCGCCGCGCGCCACATGGATGAGGTAGCCACCCGGACGCAGCTGCGAGAGCGTCTGCCGATTCAAAATGCCGCGCGTGTCTTCGGTCAGCGGCAAAAGGCACACCAGCACCTGCGTGCGCGATAAAAATGCCGGCAACGTGGCGTCGCCTGCGAAGCATTGCACGCCCGTGAGTTGTTTGGCCGAGCGGCTCCAGCCCAGCACCGGGAACTCGAACTGCGCCACCGCTTGCGCCACCCGCTGACCCAGCACACCCAGACCCATGATGCCCACCGGACAGTCGCGACGCAAACGGGGGCGCCGGTAAGACCATTTGCCCTGCGCCACATCGGCCTCGTACTGATCGAACTCGCGGAAATGCCGGATCAGCGCATGGCACACATACTCGGCCATTTGCACCGACATGCCCGCGTCATCCAATCGCACCACCAAAGCCTCAGGCGGTAAGTTGCGCTGCATCAAGGCATCGACACCTGCGCCGATATTGAACAAGGCTTTGATGTGGGGCTGCTCATCCAAAAATTGCTGGGGCGGCGCCCACACCACCGCATAGTCTGCGGCAGGGGCGCCGGGCGCCCAGACCGAGACCTCGGCCTGTGGCAAGGCCGCCTGCAATCCGGCCAGCCAGGGTTCTGGCTTGGTGTCGGTACAACAAATGCTGATACGCATAGATCCAGCTTAACTGGCAGTGGCCGTGAGCTTGAGCAGCTCAGCGCCTTCGGCCACTTGGTCGCCCGGCGCATACAGCAGCTCAGCCACCACGCCGTCAAACGGGGCGGCCAGGGTGTGCTCCATCTTCATGGCTTCCATCACCGCCAGCACTTGGCCGCGCGTCACCGTGTCGCCGGCCTTGACGGCAAACGACACCACCTTGCCCGGCATCGGCGCGCTCAGGCGGCCGCCTTCGGCGTGCACCTCGCCGGCATGGGCCAGCGCGTCCACCACCGTGATCTGCGTGGCCCCCTGCGGCGCAAACACATGGGCCACATCGCCGTGCAGATGCACCTGCACCCACACCTGCGTCTCGCCCAGGCACACATCCAGCCCGCGCTCACCCACCGCGAAGCGCAAGGGCCACTGCTGCTCTTTCAAGCGCAGCTGGTAGCCACCATCGCGGCCATAGGTCAGCACCGCCTGATGGGCCTGCCCGTGGAATTCAAAATCAAAACTGCGCTGCACCACGGCGTGCGAATGCCAGCCATCGCGTCGACCCCAGGGGTCCACCCAGCCACCGGCCTGGGTGCTGGCCGCTTCCATGGCCTGCTCTTGCACCAGGGTGTGCACCACCACACTGGCCGCCGCCAGCGGCAGGCCTACCTTTTCCTGTTCAAACAGCACCGCCTGCTCGCGGGTGATGAGCGCGGTGTCCAGATTCGCTTGCGCGAAGGACGCGCTGCGCAGCACATGGCGCAGGAACTGCACATTGGTGTTCAGACCCACGATGCGGGTTTGTGCCAGCGCCAGATCCAGTCGCGCCAGCGCTTCTTCACGCGTGGCGCCATGCACGATCAGCTTGGCCACCATCGAGTCGTAATACGGGCTGATGGTGTCACCCTCGCGCACGCCGGCGTCAATGCGCGGCAGCGGCACCGAGCCGCCATCGGCCAGGTGCGCAGGCGCTTCAAACTCGGCATGCGCAGGCCAGCGGCAAACCTGCAAAGTGCCGGTGGCAGGCAAAAATTGTTTGTCTGGCGTTTCGGCGCAAATGCGCGCTTCAATAGCGTGGCCGTGGATGCGCAGCTCAGATTGTTTCAAGGGCAGCGGCTCGCCCGCAGCCACTTGCAACTGCCAGGCCACCAGGTCCAGCCCGGTGATGGCTTCGGTGACCGGGTGCTCCACCTGCAGGCGGGTGTTCATCTCCATGAAGAAGAAGTTCATGTCCGTGCCCGTCCCCGAGGCACTGGGGCGTTGCTCCACGATGAACTCCACCGTGCCCGCGCCCACATAGTTCACCGCCCGCGCAGCGGCTACCGCCGCTTGGCCCATCTGCTCGCGCAGGGCCGGGCTCAGGCCGGGTGCGGGCGCTTCTTCCAGCACTTTCTGGTGACGCCGCTGCACCGAGCAGTCGCGTTCAAACAGATAGACGTAGTTGCCCTGCGTGTCACCAAACACCTGGATCTCGATGTGACGCGGGCGCTGCACGTATTTTTCGATCAGCACCGAGGC
>CANGMW010000071.1 GCA_947454695.1 Comamonadaceae bacterium
CACGGCATCACTGAACTGGTGGGCACCTTGTTCAAAGAGAACATGGTGCGCGCAGATGACTTGCCTTTGGTTTTACCCGTCATGGGCGCCAGGGATCTCCCACGTGGCGCCAAACTGCGCATCCAATTAGGGGGCATTGACGAGGTGACACTGGATATCAGCGGCACCGTGGTTGAGCGCCTAGACCTGGATGCACTCACTGCGGGTGACAGCAACCAAGATACGGGTGACGCGGGGGATGATGAAGGCGAGGCCATGGCGGCCGGACCCATCGCCATCGCCGTTGATATGGACGACACCTCAAGCCCTGCGGGCGACCCCACAGCACCGTGAAGTTCAAGTCACTCAGCCCCTTGCAACTGGCCCTGGGTATTTCTGTGGCGGTGCACGCTGTTGTGTTGACCGTTCGCTTGGTGGACCCCGAAGCCTTCAACCGGGTGTTTCACGACACAGCCCTCGAAGTGGTGCTGGTCAATGGGCGCAGCAGCGGCCCGCCGGACAAATCGACAGCCCTGGCGCAGCATCATTTGCAAGGCGGGGGTAATGCCGAACTGGGTCGCGCCAGCAGTCCACTGCCCTACACCGCCCGCCAAGCGCTGGGTGAAGCGATTGAAGACGGGCCCCACACGACGTTGCGCCAACAACGCGCCCAACAAGCCCTGCTGCTGGCCCAAGTGCGTCAGCAATTGGCCGCTTTGTCTGTGCCCGACCCCCAACAACCAGAGCAAGAGGCGCCGATCAGCCCGCAAGAAACCCGCCAGCGGCGCTTGTGGCTCAAGCAGCTCGCACAGATTGAGCGCCAAATTGAACGTGACAACGCCGGACCCAAAAAGCACTTCATCGGCCCGTCCACCCGCGAAGCGGTCTACGCCCTGTACTACGACAAGCTGCGCCGCGCCATTGAAGACAAAGGCACGCACAATTTCCCCATCAGCGCCAGCGGACAAAAGCTCTACGGCGATTTGACAATGGCCGTCACCGTGAATTTTGATGGACGGCTCATCGACACCCAAGTGGTTCAAAGCTCGGGTAACCTCACCTTGGACCGCAGAGCCGAAGCGATTGCCCGTGGTGCCGCACCCTTTGGCAACTTCAGCCAGGCCATGCGCGCGCAAGCGGACCAGATTGTGGTGGTCTCCCGCTTTAGCTTTCAGCGCAACGACACCTTGCAAACCCGTATCGGAGGCGCCCCATGAGCTTCAGACCGCTGTGGCGGTGGCTGTCTTTGCTTGCACTCGCGCTGATCGTGTTGCAGCTTTTTTTCGTGCTGCGCATTGCCCTGATGGCGCGGGTTGATCCGCAATCGACGGCATTTGAACGCTCGGAAGCCTGGCGCTTGGTGCATGAAAAAAACAGATTGCCATGGCACCAACAGTGGGCGGACTACAACCAGATTTCCGACCACCTCAAACGTGCAGTGATCGCCTCTGAAGACGATGGCTTCGCTTACCACGATGGCGTGGACTGGGACGCGCTTGAAAAGGCCTGGCAAAAAAATGCCAAGGCAGAAGCATTGGCCGCTCAAAAAGCGGCCAAAGGCGTCAAGGTGGTCAAGCCGCCCAAAGTGGTGGGCGGATCCACCATCACGCAGCAGTTGGCCAAAAACCTGTTCCTCTCTGGTGAGCGCACTTTGATGCGCAAGGCCCAGGAGATGGTGCTGACTTTTCTGTTGGAAAAATTGCTCAGCAAGCGCCGCATTCTGGAGCTTTACCTCAACCACGTGGAATGGGGCGAAGGCGTCTTCGGTGCTGAGGCGGCGGCGCGCCACTATTTTCAAAAACCCGCTGCACGCTTGACGCCTCTTGAGGCGGCGCGACTGGCGGTGATGTTGCCGCGCCCCAAATATTTTGAAAAGTTGCCCAACTCTACCTACCTCAGCGAGCGCTCCGAAGTGATTGCCGCGCGCCTGTGGAATGCAGAACTGCCCTGAGACCGCTCCATGAGAATTCTTGGTATTGATCCCGGACTGCGCACCACCGGCTTTGGCGTGATCGACGCGCAAGGGTCCGCATTGACCTATGTGGGGAGTGGCACCATCAGCACCTCCCACTTGGACAACGGGGATTTGCCCGGACGACTGAAAGTTTTGTTTGACGGCATCCGAGAAGTGGTCACGCGTTACGCGCCCGAACAGTCCGTCGTGGAAATCGTGTTCGTCAATGTCAATCCGCAGTCCACGCTGATGCTGGGCCAAGCCCGGGGCGCCTGCGTCACCGCCTTGGTCAGTTGTGATCTGCCGGTGGCGGAATACACGGCGCTGCAGCTGAAACAAGCCATTGCAGGCCATGGTCGCGCTCAGAAACAACAGGTTCAGGAGATGGTCAAGCGCCTGCTCAAATTGCCAGGCCTGCCCGGGCCGGATGCAGCCGACGCGCTGGGTCTGGCCATCACCCACGCCCATGCGGGACCGGCGATGGCCAAGTTGGCCGTTGAAACACCGTTGAACCGACAAGCCAGCGGCATGTACCGCGCGGGCCGTAGTCGCTAATTCAGGCCACCCGCTCCATGATGAGCACGGCAAAAAATCCAAAGGCCGCCAGCAAGGTCCACTTCAAAATTTGCCAGCCGAACTGACGAAACCGTTCCTGCGATGTGGCCACATACAAGGCAAACGACACGCCTGAGGCCAAAAGCAACAACAGAATTAACCAGCGAAAGAACAACATGGTGGGTAGACCTGACGTGTGTGCGACATCACCAAGCCAAGGCCGGCTCTGAAAAACCTTTGGGCGCCAGTTTGGCATCGTCAAAACTGACGATCTTCCAGGCCTCGGTACGGCGCAAGAGCTCGCGCAGGAGCTTGTTGTTCAAGTCATGGCCGGAGCGAAAGGCGCTGTAACTGGCCAGCAGCGGTTTGCCAAGAATGTAGAGGTCACCCATCGCATCGAGGATTTTGTGTTTCACAAACTCGTCGTCGTAGCGCAGACCACCGGCATTGAGCACTTTGTAGTCATCCATCACGATGGCGTTGTCCAAGCCGCCGCCCAGCGCCAGGCCATTGGCGCGCATCATCTCGACATCTTTGGTGAAGCCAAATGTGCGGGCGCGCGCAATGTCGCGCGCATAAGAGCCCGTGCTCATGTCAAATTCGACATGCTGGCCCGTGGTGTCCACGGCCGGATGAGAAAAATTGATTTCAAAATTCAGTTTGAAACCATGGAACGGCGTGAGGCGTGCCCATTTTTCATTTCCGCCCTGACCTTCACGCACTTCAATCAACTCAGTCACCTGAATAAAGCGACGCGGCGCAGGCTGGGCCTCAATCCCCGCAGTTTGCAGCAAGAAAACAAAGGAGGCAGCTGAACCATCCAGAATGGGCACCTCTTCGGCGGTGATGTCCACATAGAGGTTGTCCACGCCCAGACCAGCGCACGCCGACATCAGGTGCTCCACCGTGTGCACTTTGGCGTCGCCGTTGGACAAGGTGGAGGCTAAGCGGGTGTCGCTCACGGCCGTGGCCGATACAGCAATCTCCACCGGCTGGGGAAGATCCACACGCCGAAACACAATGCCAGTGTCTGGCGGCGCGGGCCTCAAAGTGAGCTCCACTCGCTGACCACTGTGCAGGCCCACGCCCACGGCACGGGTCAGGGTTTGAAGGGTGTGTTGCGCCAGCATGGGGCTATTTTAAGTGACGGGGCTTGTTTTCACCGGGCCCGCGAAAGACCTGGTCAATGACGGCCGTCGGGGCGGGCATCTTCAGCGCGCGTTGTCCAAGCCGGGCTGGCGTAGCGTTTGACGAGCTTGTTGTCGGCCACTCGCCAGACATCCACCACCCAGTGCGCATTCATCGCGCGGGAGCCGGCTACCCGAACAAAACTCACGATGACTTCATCGCCAAGTTCCCGCACCTGCAGCTCACGCAGCTGCCTATCAGCACCAGAAACGTTTTTTTCAAGTTTGATCCACCCCTTTGCATCGAGTTGCCGCGCTGGCCGGGTGGTCAAAAATTCAAATTCCGATGCCAAACGATCAGCCACGCCGGCGACGTTGTGTGTTTGAAGTGCTTCGTCCAGCGCGTTTTCTTGTTCCGTCCACACTGCAACCACGCGGGTGCTCGCAGGGCGCGAAGCTGACAAGGCGGGCGCTGCGGATTGCGCAATGGCGGTGAAAACGCTGCTGCCGCCAATAACCAAACACAACAGGGTCTGACGCAGCTTCATGGACATACCCGGGACGGCTTACTGCACACTGCCCGTGGCGTTGATATAGCACTTGGAATTACTCGGGGCAAGCGCCCGTTGGAGTAAGTACCTGCGCGTTCCGCCACCTGGTTTTGGCAATGTCACATTGGAGTAGGACGTGTTGGATTCCTGTGTCAGCGCACTTCCAAAGGTCCACGCACACATGTCTGCATTTTCATCGCCGTTTTTGTTGTACCAAGCGTTGAGTTTCGGATCGGTTGCGGCTTCCGCCAATTCATGGGCGATGACCGAGATCATGGCGTCCACAGCGGGGTTGGCGTTAGGTGAAACGGTCTGAGCGGCGCAGGCCGACAAGGACCGGTTGGGGTTACCAATAAAGCCGTATTTCATTGCCACGCCAGAGACCGTGCTGTAACTATGCCAACCGCAGTACTGGGTCAAAAAACCCGAAGTTTCTTCGATGTCGGAGGCTGAAAGGACCAAGTAAATTGCGTTCGGATCCGGTTTGCCAGCAAAGGCTTTCACCAGCGCGAGCACTTTGGAATCTGTGAGCTTTTTGCTGCCGTAGGTTTTTGACTCAGCTTGGCTGAATTCAGTGAGGGTGGCTGATGAGATTTGGTTCACAGACTGCCCACCGGTCTGCGTGAATAAGCCCAGGCTGGAGGACCGGCCCGTGGTGATACCGCTGTAATTGGTGAACGAGCCATCGGGCGTGACCGACAAACCATACAAGGCGTCGCGAATGAGTTGCTGTCCTGCGGGTGTGTCGGAGCCATTGGACTGGTTCCAGTTGCCATACCAAATCACCACAATTTTGGATACCGTGGGCATCACCGGACCGCCGTGGTAAGTGATGAGTTTGGATGCGGCTGTTGTCCCGCCCGCCGTGGGAACGCCTTTGACATTGGCCAGCGGGTTGGTCTCGCCGAATGGGCTCAGCAGGACGGAACGGTCAGCCAGCCGATGCGAAATTTTGCCTGAAATGTGACCGCCAGCATCACTGGAAGGCTCGACGTCGCCCCACCGAGAAGGCGCATCGTTCGCCACGGCCAAGCCCGCGCAAGACAAGAGAGAAATGGCGACCAGCCGCAGCCAGCTCAAGCTTGTGGGCTTGGATTGTGAAATAAACAGCATGGCGATCCCCCGTCAAATCGTGCACAAATTAAGTAGCAAACACTAACTACACGATTTTTTCATTTTAGCGGGATCGCCTATGCTGGTCAAAACATTTTGCTCAGTCTGCTTGTTTACGCAAAAAGGCTGGGATTTCGAAATCATCCATGCCGCCGGAGGACAAAGCGTCTACTTTGGCCGCTGCATGCGTTCGGTCGCGGGAAGAACGCCACACGCTGGGCGTGGCCATCGCACCATAGTCAAGCTGAGTCGCTTGCGGCAGGGTGTTTTGACCGGCACCCAAATTCAAAGGCGTTGTCAGCGTAGGGACTTGGAAGGGCACGTTGTCCGTGCCGGTTCGCAGCGTCGTGGTCTGCAAAACCTCCAACTTAGGTGCACGACTGCGTGAACCAAGACGCGACAAGCCGGTGGCCACCACGGTCACCCGGATGCTGTCGCCCAGGTTGTCGTCATAGGCAGTCCCGTAGATCACATGCGCATCGGGCGAGGCGTAGGCACGGATGGTGGTCATGGCCAGCTTGGACTCCGACAACTTAAGCGAACCCTTGGCTGCCGTGATCAAGACGAGCACGCCCTTGGCGCCTGACAGGTCAATGCCTTCAAGCAAGGGGCAAGCCACGGCTTGTTCGGCGGCGATGCGCGCGCGATCAGGGCCACTGGCTTCTGCTGTGCCCATCATGGCTTTGCCAGGCTCGCCCATGACGGTGCGAACGTCCTCAAAGTCGACGTTCACATGGCCGGGCACATTGATTATCTCAGCGATACCACCCACCGCATTTTTCAACACGTCATTGGCGTGGGAAAACGCTTCATCCTGAGTGATGTCCTCACCCAGCACATCGAGCAGCTTTTCATTGAGCACCACGATGAGCGAATCCACATTGGCCTCCAGCTCTTCCAGGCCGCTGTCCGCATTGGTCATGCGGCGACCGCCTTCCCACTCGAAGGGCTTGGTCACCACACCCACCGTCAGGATGCCCATTTCTTTGGCTACGCGTGCAATCACAGGCGCTGCGCCCGTGCCCGTTCCGCCGCCCATGCCTGCGGTGATGAAGAGCATGTGCGAGCCTTGAATGGCTGCACGGATATCTTCCACCGCCATCTCGGCTGCGTCACGGCCTTTGTCGGGTTTGCTGCCCGCGCCCAGACCGCTGTTGCCCAGCTGGATCACTTTGTGCGCGCTGCTGCGCGTCAAAGCCTGCGCATCGGTGTTGGCGCAAATGAACTCCACCCCTTGGACCGAACGCTCGATCATGTGTTCCACCGCGTTGCCGCCACCACCACCCACGCCAATCACCTTGATCATGGTGCCTTGGTTGAAGCCTTCTTCTTCAATCATTTCGATGCTCATGTTGTTTCTCCTAATTGCAGTTGCCGTTGATTTACTGTTGATTCTTTATATTGAGTGGACCGTGGCGGATCCCGCCAGCGCTTTTGCGCGTGTGGACTTCCGCGGGCGAGCCAGATTTTGTAGTGCTTCATCAGAAGTTCCCGATAAACCAGTCTTTGACTCGACCCACAGCGGTCTTCATAGAGCCGTTTTTCTGGGAGACCTTGTAGCCGCGCATACGTGCCAAGCGTGCGTCTTCCAATAAGCCCATCACGGTGGCGGCGCGCGGTTGCGCCACCATGTCGGACAAGGCGCTGCTGTAATGGGGAATGCCGCGACGCACCGGCTTGAGGAAAATGTCTTCACCCAGCTCCACCATGCCTGGCATGATGGAACTACCCCCCGTGAGCACGATGCCGGAAGACAGCACCTCTTCGCAGCCGGAGTCACGCATGACTTGGTGCACCAGGGAAAAAATTTCTTCAATCCGTGGCTCAATCACGCCGGCCAGTGCCTGGCGACTGAGCATGCGTGGTTCACGGTCGCCCAGCCCCGGCACTTCCACCTGCATTTCCGGGTCGGCCAGCAGCTGTTTGGCGTAGCCGCTCTCCACCTTGATGTCTTCAGCGTCTTTGGTCGGCGTACGCAAGGCCATGGCAATGTCGCTGGTGATCAGATCACCAGCGATCGGGATGACCGCGGTGTAGCGGATCGCGCCGTTGGTGAAAATGGCCACATCGGTGGTGCCCGCGCCAATGTCCACCAGCGCCACGCCGAGCTCACGCTCATCCTGTGTCAACACTGACAGGCTGCTGGCATGCGGGTTAAGCATGAGCTGATCGACCTCCAGGCCGCAGCGTCGCACACACTTGATGATGTTTTCTGCCGCGGTTTGCGCGCCGGTCACGATGTGCACCTTGGCTTCCAAACGGATGCCGCTCATGCCGATGGGTTCGCGCACATCCTGGCCGTCAATGATGTATTCCTGCGGCTCGACCAACAACAAGCGCTGGTCGCTGGAAATATTGATGGCTTTGGCCGTCTCCACCACGCGCGCCACGTCAGCCGCGGTCACTTCGCGGTCTTTCACGGCCACCATCCCGCTGGAGTTGATACCGCGGATATGACTGCCGGTGATGCCGGTGGTGACCCGGGTGATCTTGCAGTCCGCCATCAACTCGGCTTCTTTCAAAGCCTGCTGAATGCTTTGCACCGTCGCATCAATGTTGACCACCACACCGCGCTTGATACCGTTGCTCGGCGCAATACCTAAACCGGCCAGTTTGAGGTCGCCATTGGCCAACACCTCGGCGACAACGACCATCACTTTGGCAGTTCCAATGTCGAGTCCGACCACCAGGTCTTTGTATTCTTTTGCCATATCCAACTTTCTGCTGTGTCCTGTTAGAACGATTTACTCTGTGGCGTTTTTTCACCGGCCACCAAACTCACACCCTTGAGCCGTAGCGCATAGCCTTGCTCATGCCGCAAGTCGACATGGGCCAGTGCATTCACGCCCCGGCCGTAATTGGCGATCACCTGTTTCATAGAATTTAAAAAACGCACTGTCCGCGACACAACCACCTCCTCAGTGCCACGCCCGAGTTCAAATTCGGCGCCGCTGTCCATCTCAGCGCGCCAGCTGCCACGACCCGTCAACTCCAGTGCCTCGATTTGCATGTCATAGGCTGCGAACTGGGGTTGCAAGCGCTGGTACATCGTCAATATCTGGGCAGACTCTTCTTTGGGTCCATTCAGACGAGGCAGCTCATCTTGGTCCACCTCACCAGCATTCGCTTCAAACACTTCGCCATAGGAGTTGACCAGGGTGGACTCCCCATCGGCACCCCAATACGCCACCGCTTGGTGCTCCTGCAGTTTGACCCGCAGACGGTTGGGAAACTCGCGCTGGACCACCACGCGCCGTACCCATGGGGTCATCTCAAAAGCACGCTTGGCGCCCGTCATATCGACCGTGAGAAAGGTGCCCCGAAGCATCGGCAACACTTGGGTGCGCAGCGTCATATCGGTGTTGTGGTTGGTGTCGCCCTGCACCGTGATGCCTTGAATCGCAAACACAGAATGTCCGGCCAGCCAACGCGCCAGTCCCACCCCCGTCAAGGCCATGGCACCCAGCAGCAACAGCAAAGCCACCAAGTTCATCAGCTTGACATCCAGGGGTTTGACCAGCGCAGCACTCATGCGTGACCTCCGCGGGTATCCAAACTGGCCGATGCCAGCAACTGCACGCACAGCGCCTCATAGCTGATGCCGGCAGCGCGTGCAGACATCGGCACCAGGGAGTGCCCGGTCATGCCGGGCGAGGTGTTGATCTCCAGCAAATAAGGCTTGCGCGTGGTGGCTTCGATCATCACGTCCACCCGGGCCCAGCCACGGCAGCCCAGCACGTTGTAGGCGTCCAGCACAATGCGCTGAATGGCTTCTTCTTCGCCTGCAGGGAGACCGCAGGGCACCAGGTATTGGGTGTCGTCAGTGAAGTATTTGTTCTGGTAGTCGTACTTGCCTTCGGGTGCCTGGATGCGAATCACCGGCAAGGCGCGTGCGTCATCGCCAGAACCCAGGACCGGGCAGGTCACCTCATCGCCTGCGATGAACTGCTCGCACAAAATATCCGCATCGAGTTGACCGGCTGATTCCACTGCGGCGGCCATCTCTGCGGCGCTTTGAACTTTGGTCACGCCGATGGAGGAGCCTTCACGCGCGGGCTTGACGATCACAGGCAGGCCCAGCGTTGCCGGCACCACAGCGATTTTTTCAGCGCTCAGGTCACCCCGGCGCAGCAAGCTGTAGCGCGGCGTAGGGATGTTTTCAGACAACCAGATGCGCTTGGTCATGACCTTGTCGATGGCAATGGCCGAGGCCATCACGCCCGAGCCGGTGTAGGGAATGCCCATCAACTCCAAGGCACCTTGCACCGTGCCGTCTTCGCCAAAGCGGCCATGCAGCGCGATAAAGCAGCGCGCAAAACCCTCTCGCTTGAGCTCGCTCAAATCACGCTGTGCCGGATCAAAGGCATGCGCATCCACGCCCTGCGACAACAAAGCCTGCAGCACGCCTTTGCCCGACATGAGCGAGATATCGCGTTCCGACGATGCGCCGCCCATTAGCACGGCCACTTTGCCCAGTGCTGCCATTGATTGCTTCTGTGCGCTCTGACTCATCTTCCCTGCCCTTTGTTTGCCTGCAACTCAAGTACTTTGGCCGGCACTGCCCCGATCGAGCCGGCGCCCATGAACATCACCACATCGCCATCGCGCGCGTTGTCGATCACCACTTGCGCCAGGGCCGCAATGTCATCGACGAACACCGGCTCCACCCGCCCGGCCACACGCAGTGCACGGGTCAGTGCGCGACCATCAGCGGCGACCACGGGGGCCTCCCCGGCGGCGTACACCTCGGTGAGCAAGACCACATCGGCTTCACCAATGACTTTCACAAAATCTTCAAAACAATCCCGTGTGCGGGTGTAGCGGTGCGGCTGGAACGCCAGCACCAAACGGCGACCCGGGAACGCACCTCGCGCCGCGGCCAGGGTGGCGGCCATTTCCACCGGGTGGTGGCCGTAGTCGTCAATCACGGTGAAGGTGCCGCCTTGCTTGGCCGAGACCTCGCCATAACGCTGAAAACGGCGCCCCACGCCTTTGAACTCGGCCAG
>CANGMW010000072.1 GCA_947454695.1 Comamonadaceae bacterium
GAGAGCGCCCTTATGAAAACCATCGAGCACCTGATCAACGGCAAGGCCGTGAAAAGCGACAGCTAGTTCCAGACCACCAACCCCGCCACCCAGGAGGTGCTGGCCGAGGTGGCTGCTGGCGGCGAAGCCGAGGTGAACGCCGCCGTGGCAGCGGCCAAAGCCGCCTTCCCGAAATGGGCGGCCACGCCGGCCACTGAGCGCGCCAAGCTGATCCGCAAACTCGGTGACCTGATCGCACAACATGTCCCCGAGATCGCCCAGACCGAGACCAACGACTGCGGCCAGGTGATTGCGCAAACCGGCAAGCAGCTGATCCCGCGAGCAGCGGACAACTTCTATTACTTCGCCGAGATGTGCACCCGGGTGGACGGCCACACCTACCCCACGCCCACGCACTTGAACTACACGCTGTTCCACCCGGTGGGCGTGTGCGCGCTCATCAGCCCCTGGAACGTGCCCTTCATGACGGCCACCTGGAAAGTGGCGCCGTGCCTGGCTTTTGGCAACACCGCCGTGCTCAAGATGAGCGAGCTCTCGCCGCTCACCGCCGCCATGCTGGGCGACCTGGCCATGCAAGCCGGCATTCCGCCGGGCGTGCTCAATCTGGTGCACGGCATGGGCCGCGAGGCGGGCGAGCCGCTGTGCGCGCACCCGGACGTGCGCGCCATTTCTTTCACCGGCTCCACCGCCACGGGCAACCGCATCGTTAAGACCGCGGGCCTGAAAAAATTCAGCATGGAGCTCGGCGGCAAAAGCCCGTTTGTGATTTTTGACGACGCCGACATGGACCGCGCACTCGATGCGGCCGTGTTCATGATCTTCTCCAACAACGGCGAGCGTTGCACGGCGGGCAGCCGCATCCTGGTGCAGCAAAGCGTTTACGCCGACTTCGCGAAAAAATTTGCCGAGCGCGCGCGCCGCATCCAGGTCGGCGACCCGCTGGACGAGAAGACCATCGTCGGCCCGATGATTTCGCAGGCGCATCTGGCCAAGGTGCGCAGCTACATCGAACTCGGGAGCCAGGAAGGCGCCACGCTCTTGTGCGGCGGCCTGGGTGCGCCCGAGCTGAGCGCGCGCGTGCGGATGGGCAACTATGTGCTGCCCACGGTGTTTGCCGATGTGGACAACCGCATGAGGATCGCGCAGGACGAAATCTTCGGCCCGGTGGCCTGCCTGATTCCTTTCCGCGACGAGGCGCACGCGATCGAACTCGCCAACGACATCGCCTACGGCCTGTCCAGCTATGTGTGGACCGAGAACATCGGCCGCGCACACCGGGTGGCTGCTGCCATCGAGGCGGGCATGTGTTTTGTGAACAGCCAGAACGTGCGCGACCTGCGTCAGCCCTTCGGTGGCACCAAGGCCAGCGGCACCGGCCGCGAAGGCGGCACTTGGAGCTACGAGGTGTTTTGCGAACCCAAGAACGTGGCAGTGTCGCTGGGCAGCCACCATATTCCGCATTGGGGCGTGGCATGACACACCTGCATTGGGCACCCGCCGTTCAACCCAACACCCTGCAAAGGCACCGCCATGGGTAAGCTCGCACTCGTTGCCAAGATCACGCACGTTCCGTCCATGTACCTGAGCGAGCTGCCCGGCCCGCGACAGGGCACGCGCCAGGACGCGATTGACGGTCACAAAGAAATCGGGCGGCGCTGCCGCGAACTGGGGGTAGACACCATCGTGGTGTTTGACACCCACTGGCTGGTCAATGCCAACTACCACATCAACTGCGCGCCCAAGTTCCAGGGCCTGTACACCAGCAACGAGTTGCCGCACTTCATCAGCAACCTGAACTACGCCTTCCCGGGCAACCCGGCCTTGGGCGAGTTGCTGGCGCGCGAGTGCAATGCGCAGGGCGTGGAAACGCTGGCGCACCCGGCCACCACGCTCGCGCCCGAGTACGGCACGCTGGTGCCCATGCGCTACATGAACGAGGACCAGCACTTCAAAGTGGTGTCGGTCTCTGCGCTGTGCCAGGTGCACTACCTGGCCGACAGCGCACGTTTAGGCTGGGCCATGCGCCGCGCCATTGAAGAGCATTACGACGGCACGGTGGCCTTTTTAGCCAGCGGAAGTTTGAGCCACCGCTTTGCGCAAAACGGACTGGCACCGGAATTCGCTTTCAAGATTTGGAGCCCGCTGCTGCAGGCGCTGGATGAACAGGTGATTGCGATGTGGCAACGCGGCGACTGGAAAACGTTTTGCGAGATGCTGCCCGAGTACGCGTCCAAGGGCCACGGCGAAGGCTTTATGCACGACACCGCCATGATGCTGGGCGCACTGGGCTGGTCCGACTACGCTGCCCCTGCCGAGATCATCACGCCCTATTTCGGCGCCTCGGGCACCGGCCAGATCAACGCGGTGTTCCCGGTCACACCCCAAAGCGGCCAGGCCGTGCCCGCACCCCAAGCCAGCAGCGCCGAGGGCTACCGCGCCTTTGGCCGACTCTGAGGAGACCCGTCATGCCGCACCTGGTGATTTATTACACGCCCAATCTGGATGATGCGATCGACATGCGCCAACTGTGTCGCACGCTGGCCGATGTGATGTTGGCGCAAACCGATGAGGCGGCCAAACCCGTGTTCCCCCGAGGCGGCACGCGGGTGCTGGCTTATCCGGCCACGCACTTTGCCATCTCCGACGGTGGCGCAGCGGGCCGGGCAGCGGGTGGCAGCGGCGACTATGCTTTTGCTTATCTGAATTTACGCATGGGACGTGGTCGCTCCAGCGCCGTGCACCAACAAGTCGGTCTGGCCTTGCAAAAGGCCTGCGAGACATTTTTTGAACCGGTGTTCCAACAACGGCACATCGGCGTGACCGTGCAAATCGACGAGGGAACCGAAGTGTTTGACGTCAAGCTCAGCAACCTGCATCCTTTGTTCAACAAAAATTAGCCATGTTTTCACCCGAACTCACCCAAGAACTCGCCGCCGAACTGCAACAGGCGCAAGACACGCGCACGCAGCTGCGGCATTTCTCCCAGCGCTTTCCAGGCATGACCATTGAGGACGGCTACCGCGTCAGTCGCGCCTGGGTGGCGTTGCAACTCGCACAGGGCCGGCGCGTCATCGGGCACAAAATTGGCCTGACCTCGCGCGCGATGCAGCAGTCCAGCCAGATCGACGAGCCCGACTACGGCACGCTGCTCGACAGCATGCTGTTCACCTGCACACCAGGCCAGGTGCTGGAGATTGACGCCTCGCGCTTCATCGCCATCCGCGTGGAAGTGGAGCTGGCTTTTGTGCTCAAGGCCCCACTCCAAGGCCCGAACATCACCTTGGACGATGTGATGGCCGCCACCGACTATGTGACCCCGGCGATTGAAATCATCGACGCGCGCATTGAGCAGTTTGACCGCGAGACCAAGGCCATGCGCCGCGTGTTCGACACCATCAGCGACAACGCCGCCAACGCCGGCATCGTAGTGGGTGCGGCACGTGTGAAGCCGCACGACATCGACCTGCCCTGGGTGGGCGCGGTGCTGCGGCAAAACGGTGTGGTGGAAGAAACCGGGCTGGCTGCCGGCGTGCAGGGCCACCCGGCCATTGGCATTGCCTGGCTGGCCAACAAGCTCGCGCCCTGGGGCGAGCACCTGCAGGCCGGGCAGATCGTGCTGGCCGGCTCCTTCACCCGCCCGGTGCCGGGCAAAGCCGGTGACTTGTTCGAGGCTGACTACGGCCCGCTGGGTCAGCTGAAATTTCGCTTTGTCTGAACGCCTTCACTTTTTCCTATCGTATTTTTGACCTCTCAGGATCGCCTCATGAAACTGCCCCCCAATGCGTTCAAACAAGCCCTCACCGCCAAGCAAGCCCAGATCGGGCTGTGGCTGGGTCTGGCCAATGCCTACACCACCGAAATTTGCGCCGGTGCGGGTTTTGACTGGCTGCTGGTCGATGGCGAGCATTCGCCCAATGATTTGAATTCCCTGCTCGCCCAGCTGCAAGCGATTGCGGCCTACCCGGCCTCCCACCCGATTGCCCGCGTGCCCTTTGGCCATGGCGACGCAGGTGCTGCGCTGATCAAGCAGTACCTGGACTTGGGGTTTCAAACGCTGCTGGTGCCCATGGTGGACACGGCCGAACAAGCCGCCGCGCTGGTACGCGCCACCCGCTACCCGCCGCACGGCATTCGCGGCATGGCCGGCGCGCGCGCCTCGCGCTGGGGCCGCTACACCAACTACGGCAAAGAAGCGAACGAGCAGATCTGTCTGCTGGTGCAGGCCGAATCGCAAACCGCGCTGGACAACCTGGAGGCGATTGCCAACACGCCCGGTGTGGACGGTGTGTTCATCGGCCCGGCCGATTTGTCGGCCTCGCTGGGTCACATCGGCAACCCCGGCCACCCGGAGGTGAGTCGTGCCATCGATGACGCGATCCACCGCATCATTCGTTGCGGCAAGGCCGCCGGCATTTTGACCACCGACAACACGTTGGCCCAACATTACCTGGCCCTGGGCGCGACCTTTGTGGCCGTGGGGCTGGACTCGCAAATTTTGGCGCGCAACACCGTGGCGCTGGCCGCGGCCTTCAAGTCCAGCATCACCGTGAGCACGCCCACCGACAAAACCTATTGATAAGCTGCCAAAGCTGTCCGCGCGTGTGCAGGAAAACACCCACAGACAGCCGCTTGGCTTGTGTCCACAATCACTGAAACCTTGTGAGTTTTTTGTTCAACCTGTGATCCCTATCAACCTCCTATGAAGGACTTTTCCATGCGCCTCACACGTCGTCACCTCCTCCAGTCCGCCAGCGCTTCGGCCCTGCTGGCCAGCGTGGGCCAGCAAGCCTATGCGCAAAGCATTGAGTCGCTCAAGGTCGTCACCGGCTTCACGCCCGGCGGCACCTCGGACGCTATTTGCCGTCGCGTGGCAGACAAACTGCGCGGCACCTACGCCAAGAACGCGGTGGTGGAAAACAAATCCGGCGCGGGTGGCCAAATCGCCATTCAAGCCATGAAAGGTGCGCCGGCTGACGGCACCGTCATGCTGCAAACGCCCATGTCGATGCTGGGCATTTACCCGCACATCTACAAAAAATTGCCCTATGACCCGGTGGCCGATGTGGTGCCGGTCTCGCTGGGTTGCGTGTTCGACTTCGGCTTTGCTGTGGGCCCCATGGTGCCGGCTTCGGTCAAAACCATCCCCGAGTTCTTGGCATGGTGCAAGGCCAACCCGGGCATGGCCAACTTCGGTTCGCCCGCTGCCGGCTCGGTGCCGCATTTCATCGGCACGCTCATGGGCCGCGCGGTGGGCATCGACCTCAAACACGTGCCATACCGTGGCACACAGCCGGCGATTCTGGACATGATCGGTGGCCAGCTGCCTGCGGTCTCCGGCCCGGTGGGTGAATTCACGCAACATGTGGCCGCCGGCAAATGCCGCCTGCTGGGCACCTCGGGCGCCAAGCGCAACAAGTTCGCGCCGACGGTGGCCACCTTCACCGAGCAGGGCCTCAAAGACATGGCCTTCAGCGAGTGGTTTGGTTTTTACCTGCCCGCCGGCGCCACATCGGCCACCGTGCAAGCGCTCAATGCCGCGCTGCGCAGCGCGCTGGCCGCACCCGATGTGGTGGAAGGTCTGGCCACGATGGGCTTGGAATCCATGTCCTCCTCGCCGGCCGAGCTGGCCGCGCGCCTGAAGGCTGACAACGAGCGCTGGGGTCCGCTGGTCAAAGCCATTGGCTTCTCGGCTGACGCATGACGCGCTCGGTGTTGACTTCGCCCGCACCGGCGGGCATGCACGCCGATGAGTGGCAAGCGCGGCGGGAGTTGGCCGCCTGCTACCGCATTTTTGCGATGCTGGGCTGGACCGAGATGATCTACAACCACATCACGCTGCGCCTGCCGGCCAGCGTGTGTGGTGCGGACAAACAGTTCTTGATCAACCCGTTTGGCTTGCACTACAGCGAAGTCACCGCCAGCAACCTGGTGAAGATCGACCTGGCCGGGCGCGTGCTCGATGGCTCCCCTCATCCGGTCAATCCAGCCGGCTTCACGGTGCACTCGGCCATTCATGACGGGCTTGAAGGTGCGCACTGCGTGATGCACACCCACACCACCGCGGGCGTGGCGGTCGCCTGCACGCAAACCGGGCTGCTGCAAAGCAATTTTTATTCGGCGCAACTGCATGACATGGTGGCGTACCACACGTTTGAGGGCATCACCATCCACGGCGAAGA
The DNA here is from genome assembly GCA_947454695.1 of Comamonadaceae bacterium. Taxonomy (GTDB): domain Bacteria; phylum Pseudomonadota; class Gammaproteobacteria; order Burkholderiales; family Burkholderiaceae_C; genus CANGMW01. The sequence goes on from CANGMW010000072.1 coordinate 6,180, forward strand.
AGCGCCGCGCCTGCTCAAGAGCATTGGCACCAAGCCGGCCGTGATTCTGCGCAACCATGGTTTGCTGAGCTGGGGCCAGACCCTGGCGCAAACGTTCGCGATTTTGTGGACGCTGCAACGTGCCTGCGAAATTCAACTCGCCACGCTGAGCATGGGCCCGGCTATTCCCGTGTCCGAAGCGATTGCCGCCAAGTGCACACGCGACTCGCTGCAGTTCAACCCCAACCACGGGGCGGGTCAAGACGTGTTCGATGCGCTGGTGCGCCAGGTCAACCGCCTGGACGCCAGCTACGCCGCGTGATGCACAGCCGGACCACACGCCATGTCTGAGCAAGCCCTCTCCAAAGTCTGCATCTACGGCGCAGGGGCCATCGGCGGCTGGATCGGCGCGGGTTTAGCCAGCGCCGGTTGTGAAGTGAGCGTGGTCGCGCGCGGCGCGACCTTGCAGGCTTTGCAAAGCCAGGGCCTGCAATTACAAACACGCTCGCCCGAAGGCACAGCGCTCACTCAAACGCACCAGGTACGCGTCAGCGCCACGCCTGCTACGCTGGGCGTGCAAGACCTGGTGGTCATTGCCGTCAAGGCACCGGCCTTGCTGGAGGTGGCGCGCCACATCGCGCCGCTGATCGGGCCCAACACCCTGGTGCTCACCGCTATGAACGGCGTGCCCTGGTGGTTTCTGCACGGCTTTGGGGGTGCGTTCGCAGGCCAGCGCTTGGCCTCGGTGGATGCCACCGGCGAGATTGGCGCCGCCATTCCCGCTGCGCAGGTGATCGGTTGCGTGGTGCATGCCAGTTGTTCGCAAAGTGCGCCAGGCGTGATCCAGCACCACTTCGGCAACCGGCTCATCGTGGGCGAACCTTCGGGTCAGATCACCCCGCGCGTGCAAGCGCTAGTCGAGTTGCTCTCGCACAGCGGGTTTGAAGCCGTGCTGTCCGAGCAAATTCAAAAAGACACCTGGTACAAGCTGTGGGGCAATATGACCGTGAATCCGGTGAGCGCAATCACGGGGGCAACCACCGACCTGATTCTGGGCGACCCGCTGGTGCGCAGCTTCATTTCCAGCGTGATGCTGGAGGCCAAGGCCATCGGCGAGCGTTTGGGCATTCCGATTGACCAGACAGCAGAAGACCGGCATGCCGTCACGCTCAAGCTGGGTGCGTTCAAAACCTCCATGCTGCAAGACGTCGAGGCCGGCCGCGCGGTCGAACTCGACGCGCTGGTGAGCGTGGTGCGTGAACTCGGCCAGCTCACCGGCGTGCCGACACCGCAAACCGACACACTCTTGGGACTGGCGCGTTTGCAGGCGCGTGTGCGCGGGCTTTACTGAGTCAACTTCAACAGCCCACTTAAAACCAGCATCCGCAACGCCGCATGAGCAATTCACCCTTGGCCATCAGCCGTACGGCCTTCATCACCTTGCTGGTACTGGCCTGGATTTTCGGTGCCAACCATGTGGCGGCCCGCGTGGCCTTCAACCACGGGGTGGATGTGTCCACCGCGGTGGCGGTGCGCAGCTTGGTCACCGCGGGTGTGGTGGCGTTGCTGGTGTTCTTGCAAAGTGTGCCGCGCACGCTCAGCCGTGGCGAAGTGCGTGTGCTGCTGGGCATCAGCGTGTTGCTGGGCATACAAAGTTTTGCGGTGTACTCGTCGGTGGCGCGTATTCCGGTGGCGTTGGCCCTGCTCACCTTCAACACCTACCCTTTGTGGACCTCCTTGTTTGCCCGACTGTTGTATGGGCATCGGCCCGAGCGCGCGGTGCTGCTGGCCATCCCCGTGCTCTTGTTCGGCTTGGTATTGGCCCTGGATGTGTTGGGCGCCGCCTCGGGCTTAGGCGCCGCCGCGCAATGGGGACGCATCGGCACCGGCGTGGCGTTTGCGCTGCTGGCCGGTGCGGTGTTCGGCTTAGCGCTGGTCTTGACCCAACATGAAGTGGCCCAAGTGGATGGTCGTGTGCGCACGGTGTTCACCCTCGGCCTGGTGGGTTTGATAGGCTTGGTCGCGGTGGGTTTTCAAGGCGGCTTTCACCTGCCCACGGCAACGCCGGGCTGGTGGGGTTTGGCCCTGCTCTCACTGTGCTACGGCACCGCCTTCACCATCATGTTCACGCTCTTGCCCAAACTCGGCGTGGTAGGCAGCTCACCCATTTTGAACATGGAGCCGGTGGCCGCTTTGGTCTTGGCCTGGTTGTTTTTGGATCAGGCCTTTGCGCCTTCGCAAGTGGCAGGTGCTTTGCTGGTGGTGGGCACGGTGATGGCACTGGGTTTGCGCCGGCGCTGATTGTTTTGGCGTTGTTCTAGAAAGCAAGATCGGCCATGGCCCCACACGTGCTGCTGGTGGTGCTGTTCTCCGCTTTGCTGCATGCGGGCTGGAATGCGCTGGTGCGCTCGGGCGCAGACAAATTTCTCAGCACCTTGCTGGTGGTGGTGGGTGCGGGCGTCGCGAGCTTGCTGCTCCTGCCCTGGCTGCCTGTGCCCCACCCGAGCAGCTGGCCCTTCATTCTGGCCTCGGGCCTGATCCATGTGCTGTATTTCCAACTGCTGGCCTTGTCCTACCGCAACGCGTCGCTGGGCGTGGCCTACCCGGTCATGCGCGGACTGGCGCCGGTGCTCACCGCACTCCTGTGTGTGCTGCTGCTGGGCGAGCGCCTGGCGGCACTGGCTTGGAGTGGCGTGGGTTTAATTTGTGGCGGCATCCTGCTGCTGGCGCTGGCCACCTTGCGGCAGCGGCAGGCCCGTGGTGCCGCCCTGGGTTTCGCGGTGGCCAATGCGTGCGTGATCGCCGGCTACACCGTGGTGGACGGCCAGGGTGCACGCGCCTCGGCCCATGCGCTGAGCTACACCGCCTGGGTGTTTGTGCTCACCGCCGTGTTCATGCTGGCCCTGACACTGGCGCGGCGCATCCCCCTGCCCCTGAAAACATCGCACCTGCGCGTGGCGGCTTGGGGTGGTCTGGGCAGTTTGGCGTCCTACAGCCTGGTGCTGTGGGCCATGACGCAAGCACCGATTGCGCTGGTCGCCGCACTGCGGGAAATGTCGATTGTGTTTGCCGCGCTCATCGGTGTGCTCTTCCTCAAGGAATCGCCCGGACGCCTGCAAGGCGTCTGCGTGGTGCTGGTCTGTCTGGGCGTGATGTGCCTGCGACTGGCCTGAAGCACTCTGCTCAGACCACCTGCACCGGCACGCGCGCAGCCAGCGCGCACATGAGCTCATAGCCCACCGTGCCCGAAGCACGCGCCACTTCGTCGATGGGCAAGAGTGCGCCCTGGCTGGACTGACCCCACAGTGTGACTTCACTGCCCACACCGGCTTGCGGCACCGGCGTGAGGTCCACCGTCAGGATGTCCATGCTCACGCGCCCCAAGGTGCGGCTGCGCACCCCGTCAATTAACACCGGCGCATCCTCGCTGGTGCGCATGTAGCCGTCGGCATAACCGCACGCCACCACGCCGATGCGCATGGGCTGCGGCGCGATGAAGGCTGAACCGTAACCCACGCTGTCACCCGCTTGCAAATCCTGCGTGGCCACGATGCGCGCGCGCAAAGACATGGCCGGCAGCAAGCCCCAGTCCTGCGCGGTGTGTGCCGGGTCATCGGGCGACGCGCCATACAGCAGCACGCCGGGGCGGATCCAGTCGGTCGCCAGGGCAGCGGGCGCTTGGGCGCCGAGGTGCCGCAAGATGGCCGCGCTGTTGCATAACGATCGCTCGCCCGGCAAATCTTGTGTGGCTTCTACAAAGGTGTGAACTTGCTGCGCGATGCCCTTGTCGGTATCCGCATCGCTGAAGTGGGTCATGAGCGAAATCTCTTCGACCTGCGGCAAGGCATTGAGCCGCGTCCAGGCAGCGCGGAACTGCGCCGGCTTGAAACCGAGGCGGTTCATGCCGCTGTTCATCTTGAGGAACACCCGGTGCGGCACATGGGTTTTGTGCACGGCCAGCATATCGATCTGTTCATTGCAATGCACGGTGTGCCACAGCCCCAGGCGTGAGCACAGTTCCAGATCGCGTTGCTCAAACGCGCCTTCGAGCAGCAGGATGGGCCCGCGCCAGC
>CANGMW010000073.1 GCA_947454695.1 Comamonadaceae bacterium
CCTTATTGGATGAGCCTGATAACCGAAGCCCCAATGGTCGGCGCTTGATGCTGCGTTTCACGCAAGCTGTGCGCCAGCAAGTCAGAATGGGTCGTGACCGGCAAAGCATTGAGTTGGTACTTGAAGACTTGGGAAAATCAGTCACCGCTGCAGTCGCGCCACCCACGTTCAGCGCGGTGCCGGGTAGTGAGCTTCATCCAGCGCCACTCAGTGCAAGCAACCCCGCCAGCGCTGTTAGCAGCGCACCGGTAGTACCGGGTGTCGCTTCAGCCAGTGCCGCATCTGCAGTTGCCCTTGCAGGTCAAAATTCCAAAGTCGCAACGCCGCCTGCACCACCACTTGCTCGCGTCACGCCAGTTGCGAGCACCCCCACCTTGGCAAGCGCCAACTTCACGGTGACCTTACAACGATCCACGCAGACTTCGCAAAGCCTCAACGCCTCTATTCCGGCAGAATTCCAAAACCAGCCGGTGTTCACCTCGCAGCGTGTGGTCAACGATGCCACCTTGTATGAAATCAACCTAGGCTACTTCTCAAGCCTTGCAGAGGCCGACAAAGCCCGCTTGCGGCTGTTGCGCCGCTTTCCACAAGCGCAAGTACAGTCCTTAGGGCCGACCACCAGCGCAAGCAATGGCGCAAGTTCGGACGCTGTCACCAGTACCCGTTCCTCCACGGGCACCCCCCCAGGCACGTCATTGGGTATGGCCGCGGGTATTGCGGCACAGACCACAGCGCAAAGCGGGACCAGCGCGGGCAAGAGCGCGTCCGCGCCAGTTACAGAAACGCCTGCATTAGCGGCAGCAATCAGCGTGGCAGTCGCGCCAACCACTACCGCGTCACAAAGTCAACCCGTGGCGCCGTCATTGGCTGGCGCGGCAGAGTACAACGCCAAAGCTAAAGAGCTCATGGCTTTTGTGGAAGCTGCATTGGCGCGCCAGGACACAGAGTCGGCTATCGACGGCTTGAATGAAATTTTGAACCTGCCCAACAATACGACCACGCGCCATGCCCAGGAAATGATTGGCCAGTTGCGCTTGCAAACTGGCGATGTGGCTCGGGCGCGCGCAGAGTTTGAGCATTTCCTGGCGATTTACCCCAAGGGCGTTGACAGCGATCGCGTGCGGCAAAGTCTCAAACAGTTGCCCGCCGTCGAGCAGGCTCAAGCGCCGGCCCCCCTACGGGTGAGTTCAAGTACCAGCGGGTCGATTTCCATGTTCTATTTTGGAGGTCAGTCTCAAGTTCGCTCACTGGACTTCCAAAATTCTCCGATCAGCGGCTTGCCAGTACTGCAAAACGAGAACCTCTTGTCGGGCAATGATTTCAAACAACTCCAGACCAATATCGACCTGAACTGGCGCTACCGCGACAGCGATATGGACCAGCGTTTTGTTCTGCGCGATTCCGCGACCGCGGACCTTATGCCCGATGGCAGCAAGCGCAACCGCTTAACAGCGCTTTATTACGAACAACGCTCCTTTGTCAACGGCACCAATTTCCGTCTTGGCCGTCAGTCACCTACGGGCGGCGGCGTGATGTACCGCTACGACGGCGTGCAAGCCGGCTATACCTTTGCGCCCAACTGGCGCGTCAACGCGGTGCTTGGCAAACCCTCCGATGACTTACTCGACACCAAGCGCACTTTCTATGGCGCGTGGCTAGAAGCGGAAGGGCTTACCAAAGAGCTGAGCGGCAACTTGTACGTCAACCAAGGCATGATCGATGGCGTGGTAGACCGACAGGCGGTAGGGACCGAATTGCGCTATTTCAGCAACGGGGTGTCTGTCTTTTCACAGCTCGATTACGACACCGTATTGCAAGGTTTGAACATCGCGTCTTTGCAAGGCAACTGGATAACCGACGGCGGATCGTCCATCAACTTCATGGCCGACCGGCGCTCCACCCCGTTTCGGTCTCTGAGCAATATTTTGTTTTTCCAGGATCCTAACGCCACGCAACTGGCCAGGCGTGTTCAAGACCTCTTGCAAACCAGCAACTTGGAAACTCTGCGCGCACAGGTCAACAGCATCACGGCCATGCAGACCCAAGGGCTATTAGGATTCACCACCCCGCTCTCTGCCAATTGGCAAGCTGGCGCCAACGTCACCTACACCAACATTGGTGCGATTGCACCGGTGGCGGTGATCCTGCCCAGTGGACAAGAAAGCACAGGCGACTTGTGGAGCGGCTCTGCACAACTGATTGGCTCCAACTTGTATTCGGCACGCGACACCCACATCTTCAGTCTCAGCCAGCTCGCCGGCCCGACCTACCACGGCACCATGCTTTCGTACAACAACCTTTCAGGACTGAACGAGTCTTGGCAGCTGGAGCCCTCGCTTCGGTATTACCTGCAGCAAGACAATGACGGCACACGCACCGACCGCATCACACCCGGGTTTCGCCTCACGTACCACATTCAAAAACAACTCTCGCTCGAGACAGAGGCCACCGTCGAAATCTCAAAAATCGAAGGCCCCACCCGTTTTGAAACTGCGCGACGCATGTTTTATTACTTTGGCGGTCGCTACGACTTCTAAGCTCAGCGCACATGAACTACGGATTCATTTACGCCGGCCTCATCGTGCTGGTGATGCTGCTTTATTTGCGCCGGCAACAGCGCACCCATTTGCGCAACGTGCGCAAACTTGAGAAATCGCTCGCCTCGGGCTTTCATGAGCCCGCGTCGCTTCATCCGATCATTGACCCCACGCGCTGCATCGGATCAGGGACCTGCGCCAAGGCGTGCCCTGAAGATGCGTTGGGCCTGATCAACGGAAAGATGGTGCTTAAAAATGCATCCGCGTGCATTGGCCACGGCACCTGCAGGCAAGCCTGTCCAGTGGACGCCATCACGCTGGTGTTTGGCAGTGCCAAGCGCGGCGTGGACATTCCCAGCGTGTCCTCTGAGTTCGAAAGCAATGTGCCGGGTATTTTTATTGCGGGCGAGCTCGGGGGCATGGGACTGATCCACAAAGCGGCACAACAAGGACGCGCGGCCATCCGTGCCATTCGCAAATCAATTCAAGCCGGACCGGGCTATGACGTGGTGATTGTCGGCTCTGGCCCTGCCGGGCTGTCAGCCGGCCTGTCGGCACTTCACCATGGCCTGCGCTACTTGCTCATTGAACAAGAAGACACCCTGGGGGGCGCCATCGCGCATTACCCACGCCAAAAAATCACCATGACCTCTTCGATCGAACTCGATATGGTCGGTAAAGTGAACTTTGGTCAAATCCCGAAAGAACAGCTCGTCAAATTCTGGAAGGAAACGGTCGTTGCCACGGGTCTGAAAATATCTTTCCGTGAATGCCTTCAAAGTATCGACAAAATTGACAAGGGCTTTGTGGTGCACACCTCGGGCGGACAACACCACACCAAAACCGTTTTGCTCGCCTTGGGGCGACAAGGCACACCGCGCAAACTTGATGTGCCGGGCGAAAACAGTCCCAAGGTCACCTACCGCTTGGTGGACGCTGCTCAGTACGCCGGGAAAACCGTTTTGGTGGTGGGTGGAGGCGACAGCGCGCTGGAGGCGGCTATAGCGCTCAGCCAAATCGACAGCATCTCCGTCACGCTTGTACACCGCAGCGAGGCGTTCACCCGCGTCAAATCCAGGAACCGTGAACTACTGGCCAAGCAAGCTGCCAACCAACGGGTTCAGGTTGTGATGCAAACCGATGTCAAACAGATCGATGCGCACCAGGTTTTGTTGGACGTGGCGGGCACCTCCAAGACGCTGTCCTGTGATGCCATCATTGTGTGCGCCGACGGTCCTTCTCGAAAAAATCGGCATCGAATTTCAGACTAAATTCGGCTCAGCCTGAAGTGCTCCTTACTGAATCGCACCAGCCACCAGGTTGATGCTCAAGGCCAATACCAACATGTTGAAGGCAAACGCGGTGACGCTGTGTACCAGCGTCATGCGGCGCATAAGGCGCGATGTGACGACCACATCGGATACCTGTGACGTCATACCCACCACATAGGCGTAGTACAAAAAATCAAAGTAGTCCGGCGACTCATTTCCGGGAAACTGCAGGCCACTGCCCTGGGTGTGATGGGGCAAGCCTTCCTGGTAATACGCGTGAGCGTAGCGAAACGCAAACATGGTTTGAATCAGCGACCACGACACGGCCAAAGCCAGCATGGACAAGCCCACATGCGCCAGATGCTGCCAGGCGGACAACTCCCGCACGTGTTGCAACATCAAAGCAATTGCTGCGATGTTGGCAAATGCCGAGACCACCAGCAACAAAAATAAAACAAAACTGGACTGGTCTTGCACTTGTGCGCGGTGGCGTGTACGCGCAGCATCAAACGTCACCGCCAGCCACCATGACAAGCCCAGAAAAGTACCGCCCCCCATGCGCCATGCCAACAGAGCTTGGCTTTTGGCGGACAAGGGCAAAGGCGCCACGGCGGTGGCCAGGCCCACCACGACTGCGTAGGCCAAGCGCTGGTGCGCTGAGGTTTCAGCCAGATGTTTTCTCATGCCGTGATTGTGCGTCTAATCGGGCTCAAGCCGATCACCGCACCCACACCGCAAGCGGGAACCTTATTTACCAGGCGCCCACTTGAGTTGCCCATCAGGTGAATTGAGCTTGGGGCTGCCAATGGTCGCGGCCAGCGGTGCGGGCGCGTCTGCCGTGCTCGCTGGCTTCTTGCCGTTGAGCAAAGCCAGGGCTTCTTGCATATTGGATTCGGCCAACTTGGCATTCATGGAATTAGGGGGTTCCACGGCAATGGCCCGTTTCCAAAAATCTATGGCCGCCTTGTACTGCTTGCGCTCAAACGCTTCGCTTCCGGCCAAGGTGAGGGCCTTGGGGTTTTTGGCGTCGGCATTAACAGCGCGTTTGACAATGTCGCGGGCCTTGTCGTCCCATTGCCGCTCATTGGCCATCACATGGGCATCGGCCCAATCCGCCAGGACTTGCGCCTCAGCAGGAATCAATGCGGTAGCGCGTTCGTAGGCCTTAGAGGCGTTGTCGTACTGCCGCAATTCTGAATACGTGCGCGCCAGCAACAGCCAGCCTTGCCCGTTGCCGGGGTCTTTCTCCATCTTTTGGGCCAGACCGCTGACCAAATTGTTGAGGTCCCCGCCTTTGGGGGCTTCAGCGCTCGCATCACCTGCAGGCGCACCCGCACCGGTTGATCCCACGCGCTGTGCGCCGCCAATCACCGTCACCGGTCCGGATGGGGGCGTTGTCGTCCAACCCACCACCGCCACCACCACGGCCACCAGGCCCCCGCCAGCCAAAACCAAAGCACGTCGCTTGGCCATGGGGTCTTTGGCCTGGGTGTCAGGACTCAACACCTGGCTGTACAGCGTCGCCTGCGCTTGATCAAACGCTTCTTGGCTGAGTCTGCCTTCGTTCTTGTCAATCAGCAGTTGGCGTAAGGCCGGGCCAATGTCTGCCTTGGCTGCTGGCCGCAACAGGCCCCAGGCCCAGGCGGCGGCCAGGAATAAAACAACAGCGATCACGCTTGCAAAAATAACCACGCTTTGCTCTCCTTGAGTTGACCGGTGTTGACCACGGTCTGTTTATCTGAAATCACGACGCACACCGACATACACATAATCCCGCCGGGTGCTTGTCTGCGTGGCGTCGGCCGCCACGGACTTCACGCTGTCGCTTCCCACCTCGGTTTCAATGAAGAATTTACTCTGCCATTGATAGGCCAGTTTGAAACTCGGAGAACTGCGGTCTTGTGTTTCGCCCGTTTCACTGGACTGTGCATAAAAACGCAGATTACTCTCCAAACGCCAACTCTCCAAGAATGGGAATATATAACTGAACGACACACTCTGGCCTGTGTAGGTAGGGCCTTGGGTCAGACTGTAGATGCCCACCCCCACCGCGTTGGGCGAGAACAAATTGCTGCCAATGGCTTGGAGCGTAAAGCTTCGCGTTTGACCGCTGGCTTGCTGGCTGGCAATGCACGTGTTGTTTGGCAAACTCCAGGTGGAGCACAAAGCGCTGATGAATATGGTCACGCCTGCGGGTGACAAGCAGGTTCCATTGGCTTCATTGACCGAGTTGATGTCACAAATCTGGGACAGCGGCACAACCGCGTTCACACCCGAAATCGACGACATCCGCAAATCACCGCCAATTTGCCACTTATCCGTCAAGGGGTGGGTCATTCCTAAAGAGAACATGTCAGCGGTCGGGGTCCCCTCTTCAATGGTGGTGCGCACCTGCTCCATGCCGGAGGCGGCCACCATGCCCGCCACATCGGTCGCCCCGGCCGACACCGGGAGCATCAAACCATTGAGCAAGCCCAGCGTGGGGCTGCGCCGGCGGTCAAAACTGCCGTAGTAATTGTTGCCACTGCCATCCATGTAGTTGGCCTGCACCATGACGATGTTCACGCCTTTGTACAAGGTGTCGTAATCGAGCATGCCGTAGGTGTTGAAGCCACCATCAAAATAACGCAGCTCGGAACCCACCGCACGTCGACTCAAAAAGCCATCGACGTTTTGTTGAATGTAATAGGCGTTCACGCCCGGGCGCCCGGGCTGCCCGACCCATTCCAAATTGGCGCCGTAAAAATTTTTTGAATACGGCACGTTGAACTCCACCGCAGTCCCACTGACTGCCCCGACACGCCAATCCGGCGTGACACTGTAGTTACCTGTGACGCCATCAAAACGCTCCATGACGCCCGATCCGTTCGGGTTTTGTCGCCCTGCCCTGACGAAGTAGCCGGTTTCACGGTCGGACCGTTCGCCGTAAAGCGCATACACACGGTCGTAGTTACGCGACGGTGCAAGTTCGTTCATGTTGTGCGAATCGCGGTAGACAAAGCGCGTGTCGGTCGGCCCGTCACGCAAGCGCGCACTCAGGTTCACTGTGGACATGAGGGTCGACTGGTCCTTGACTGTCGGACCGTCGTTGAAGCTGGAGCTGCCGCTGTAGTAGTAAGACGACAAGCTGCCGTTGGCCGTCCACTCTGCAGGGGCGCTATCGCGGGCATGGGATTTGGCCAAGGCAGCCGCTCGTTTGGCCGTATCTTCCGCTGGCAAAGCGGCCAAGCGATCTCTCACGCGCTTCGAGTCGTGCCCTTTGGGGTACAGCTTGAGGTAGAGCTCGTATTCCGCTTTGGCTTTGGCGTATTCGCCTGAGTCCTCCCTCACCTCACCAATGAGTGCTTGCGCTGATTCCGTAAAGCTGCTGCGCGGCATGCCCAGAATACGGTTGAGCCGGTTGATGGCCAAGGCCATGTCTTTTCTCAGGTGGGCCTCGCGGGCTTCGGTTAAAAAACGTTCTGCGATTTTTTCCAACTCTAGCGCCGACATCACCGGGGCCGATGCCATTTTTTGTGCCTCATCGTTCGCAGTCGTTGTGGCTTGACTCAATGGTTCAGACGGAGGCGGGGCCGTCACCGCTTGGGGCACACCTGCGATCTCGTGACCTTGAGCGTCCCGCTTTACCAAGGGCTTGGGCGACTCGTTCAGTGCCAGTGGCAAGGGGGTGTGGATGATCACACTGCGGCCATCTTCGCCTTGGTGAACCACATAGCGGGTGGATTTGTCAAAAGTCACCAGCAAGCCATTTCTGATTTCCGGGTACATCACCGTGAAGCGTGGGATCCACGGACTCTGCGGCGACTGCACGGTGGCTTGGGTGAGGTTTTCTTCGGCAAAGCCGGGATCGGTCACACGGATAAAAATCCGCAAAAACTTGCTCTCGTCTTGGGGGGCATGGCGGACATATTGAATCGGCACATTGAAACGTACCGTGATTTCGGTTTCGTTGTCAGCCTTGCGAATGTCAATGCGGTCCAGCAGCTGTGCCCAGCCCAAGAGCGGCAGCATAGAGAGTGTCAGGGCCATGCCCCACACACGAAACCAACGAACTACAGAGCCTTGCATCATCAATCCCAACTACTCCACAAGGTGCCACGGCCACTCGTTGCCGGTTTGTGGCAACCCGCGCTGTCGCAATCGGTCACAGCCGCGCCATTTTTATCTTTGGTACTTTGATGGGTCAGGCTTTTCTTTTGAACCGACACAGACCAGCTCATCCCCGTGAGGTGGCAACTCGTGCACTGCAAGGTCGTACCTAGATTGTTGTGATTCCAGCGGGTGACCAGGAAGCTGGTCGTGCCCGTATGGCAGCTTGAGCACTCACTGATCAAACCAGGCACCGTCACGGGAATGTGATTGTTCGGCTTGACCCGGATGCTGGTGTAAGGCAGCACATGACAACTCTGGCACGACGTCATCCCCGTGTGATTAATCACCGGCAGCAAAGGCAACCACGCTGTCTTTGAATGGCACGCATCGCATGATGCCGTGGTCGGTACGTGATTACTCGGCTTGATATCCATACTGGGGAAACTGCTCACGTGACAGGTCGAACAAGCGCCTGCCGTCACCCCGGTATGGGCATAAGGCGTGACCAGCGGCATCCAGGCTGAAGTGCGGTGGCAAGCATCACACGATTGCGTGGTCGGAATATGCGGCGTGGACTTGCCTGCCGCGTTGGTACCGTTATGACAGGTTGTGCAGGTACCGGCCGCCACGCCGGCGTGCGAGAAGCTCGTCGGCTTCCACTGGCTGTAGGCATGGCACACATCACAGGACTGGGTGGTGGGGATGTGGGTGGAGGGCTTGGTTTGGGCACCGGTGAAGGTGTAGCTGCCGTTGTGGCAAGTGGCGCACTTGCCCGTGCCCACGGTGGCCAGGGAGTGGGTCATCACCGAGAGCGTGAAATTAGGTGCAGTCTTACTGTGGCACAGCGCGCAGTTGCTGTCTGCTGGGACGTGGTTGGTGGGCTTGCCAATGGCGTGCAGGGGCTGGCCGTCGTGGCAGGACACGCAGTTGGTCAGACTCGTGTGGTCGGGCTTGGTGTTCAGGGCCCACGATGCGGTGGACAGGGCCTGCGTGTGGCAGCCCGTCACGCAGTCCACCGAGGAGGAGACCACGTGGCCGGCCGGTTTGGACTGGGCGTTCTGGGCCAGGTACGCGCCGTTGTGGCAAGTCGCGCACGCCGTGGGCGCGGTCAGACCCGTGTGGTTCATCTGCGAAGGCGACCAGCGCGTCGTGTTGGTGTGGCACGTGTCGCACTGGGTGGACACCGGGATGTGCGTGACTGGCTTGGCCAGGGCGTTGGTAAACACATAGTTGCCGTTGTGGCAGCTCGAGCAGTTGTTTGCAAAGCCCGTGTGGTTCATCTGCGCGGGCTTGAAGGCCACCTTGTTCTGGTGGCACGTGGAGCACTCGGGCGTGGGCGAGACCGGGAGGTGGTTGGTGGGCTTGCCCAGCGCCTTCGCGCCGTTGTGGCAGGTAGAGCACGCCGTGTCGCCTGCGCTGTGCACAAAGGTGGCTGTGGCCCACGTCGTGGTGGAGCTGTGGCAGGTGTCGCACTGCAAGGCGGTGGTGACGTGGGTCAGCGGTTTGTTCTGGGCGTTGATCGTCAGGTACGCCCCGCTGTGGCAGCTCGCGCATTGACCACCCAGGCCCGTGTGGTCCATCTTGGCCGGCGCAAACGCCACATAGTTCTTGTGGCAGCTGTCGCACGAAGTGCTCACCGGGATGTGGCTGGTGGCCTTGCCCAGCGCGTTGGTGCCGTTGTGGCAAGTCGCGCACGTGCCCGCTGCCACGCCTTGGTGAGAAAAATTACTCGCCGGCTTCCACAGCGTTGTGGTGTGACACGTGTCACACGACAGCGCCGTGGGGATGTGGGTAGCCGGCTTGGTCTTGGCGCCCACGCCCACATAAGCGCCGCCGTGGCAGCTCACGCAATTGCCCGCCGTGCCCGTGTGGTCCGTCTTGGCCGGCAAGAACGCGGCCGTGCTGTGGCAGCTGTCGCACTGCATCGTGGTCGGAATGTGCGTGTTGGGCTTGCCAATGGCCGGGCTGCTGGCCAAGCCGGTGTGGCAGGTGTCGCAGTTCCTCACATAGCTGGTGTGGTCGGGCTTGGCCTTGGTCGCCCAGGTCACCCCTGTGGCGCTGTGACACGTCACGCAGTCCGCACCCGCGGGGGTGATGGGGATGTGGTTGGCCGAGCGCGACTGCGCGTTCATGCTCGTGTACTGACCGTTGTGGCAGCTGTCGCAGCGCGAGGCCGACACCACCGAGTGGTTCATCACCGACGGAGTCCAGTTGGTAAAGCCGTTCACGTGGCACTGGTTACACGCCACGGCCGTGGTGAAGTGGTTGGCCGAGTACTGC
>CANGMW010000074.1 GCA_947454695.1 Comamonadaceae bacterium
CAAGAAGACATCCACATCCTGCGCGGTGTAGCCAAAGCCATGCAGCAAGCAGCTTTGCGCACAAGGGATTAAACTGCCCTCATGTTTGCCCGACTCCGCTCCGACATCCAGTGCATTCTGGAACGCGACCCCGCCGCCCGCACCGCCTGGGAGGTCTTGACCTGCTACCCCGGTCTGCACGCGATCATCCTGCACCGCCGGGCCCATTGGTGCTGGACGCATGGCCTCCAATGGCTGGGGCGTTTCATCTCGCACATCGCGCGCGGCCTGACCGGCATTGAAATCCATCCCGGCGCCAAAATTGGTGAACGTGTGTTCTTTGACCATGCCATGGGCGCGGTGGTGGGTGAGACCGCCGAAATCGGCGACGGCTGCACCATTTACCAAGGCGTGACGCTGGGCGGCACCTCGCTGTACAAAGGTGCCAAGCGCCACCCCACGCTGGGCAAGGATGTGGTGGTGAGCGCCGGCGCCAAAGTGCTCGGTGGTTTTGAAGTGGGCGACGGCGCCAAGATCGGCAGCAATGCGGTGGTTATTAAGCCGGTGCCCGCCGGCGCCACCGCGGTGGGCATTCCTGCGCGCATCATCCCGTCTAAGTCAGGCGAGAGTGCGGACGTCACACCGCAGGATAAAAAATTCACCGCCTATGGCATCACGCAAGAAGACGATCCCTTGAGCCAGGCCATGCGCGGACTGATCGACAACGCGTCCTCGCAGGAGCATCAAATCGCTTTGTTGTGGCAGGCCATTGAAAAACTCTCTGCGGGCCAAGCCCCTAAGAACTGTGTGCCGGGCGACGCCGCCGTGCAAGAACAGTTCGAAGCCGATCGCCTTAACCAGCTCGTCGGCAAGTAAGCCGCGCTGCCGTGTCGTGTCGTGTCCTGTCGTTCAGGCGGCGGTGGGGCGAATCGCAGATTTGGGCCGAAAGGCCTTGCACACCGCGTCATGGGTTTGCATATACGGCCCGCCAATCAGGTCCACGCAGTAAGGCACGGCCGCAAAAATGCCGGACACGATGCTTTGGCCTTGCGCGTCTTTCAAGCCTTCCAGCGTTTCCTGAATTGACTTGGGTTGCCCGGGGAGGTTGATGATCAAACTTTGGTTTCTGATCACCGCTACCTGGCGCGACAAAATCGCGGTGGGCACAAAGCGCAGGCTGATCTGGCGCATCTGCTCACCAAAGCCAGGCATTTCCTTGTGGGCCACGGCCAAGGTGGCCTCCGGCGTCACGTCGCGCAGCGCCGGGCCAGTGCCACCCGTGGTGAGCACCAACGCGCAGCCGGCGTCCACCAATTCAATCAAGGTCTCGCTGATACGGGCTTGTTCGTCGGGGATCAGGCGCGGCTCAAAGCGGATCGGGTTTTGCAGAGCACGGCTGAGCCAGTCGGTCAGCGCGGGCAGGCCTTTGTCTTCGTAGACACCGCTGGAGGCGCGGTCGCTGATGGACACGATGCCGATGGTGATGGGGTCAAGGCCGGGTGTGGGGTTGGTCTGAGACATGCTGATAGATGGTGGGTCAGGAATCAAGCGGGTCGGTGGATTCGGGCACATCGCCGCCGCCATTCAGTTGCTCGCGCACCAGCTGGAAAATCTCGCGGTAAGCGCGGCCCTGGCGCGGCGCCAGTCCTTTGGAGACCGCGGCATTGTCCAGTGGCTTGGCATCTTTGCGGGCCTGACGCACCAAGGCGCGCAGCTGCTGCGTGTCGGTGTGTGAGAAGGTGTTGATCCACTGCGCCACCGCCTCGTCGTCCGCAATCAGTCGATCGCGCCATTGTTCGGCTTGGTGCAGGGCCAGGTTTTCGCGGGCTGAGCCGTTGTGTTGTTCATCCAAGGCGCTTCGAATCGCGTCAATTTGTGCGGGATCCAGCAGCCGCATGAGCTTGCCGATGAACTGCATCTGGCGGCGCTTGCCTTCGAAATTGGTGATGCGTTTGGCATCGGCCACCGCGTCCTTGAACTTTTCCGTCAGGTCCAGGCGCGCCATCAAATCGGCACGCAGGGTGAGCAAGGCCTCGCCGAGTTTTTGCAGCTCGGTGCTTTCGCGTTTGAGGTCAGTGCGGCTTTGTTCGTCGGTCCCTTTGAGCTCGCGCTTGAGCTCCAGGTCCAGCTCGCTGCCCTCGGCAACGAACTGGCCTTTGACGAAATAACCTTTTTTGAGTTTGCGTGGCATGAATCAGAATCCGGTGAGGCGGTGAGGTTACCGCTCGGGCAAGTATCATAGCGCTCGCTATGAACACACCTGCCGCCACCCCCCACTCGTCCGCTCAAAACGGTTTCAGCTACAGCCGTCCTTTTTTCGAGGACCTGGTGGACACCGCTTTGGCCCATGCCAAACGGCTGGGGGCCACCGACGCCGGCGCCGAGGCTTCCGAGGGCTGCGGCCTGAGCGTGTCGGTGCGCAAAGGCGAACTGGAAAATGTGGAGCGCAACCGCGACAAATCCTTGGGCGTGACGGTCTACATCGGCAACCGCCGGGGCAATGCCAGCACTTCGGATTTTTCCAAAGCGGCGATTGAACAAACTGTGCAAGCCGCCTACGACATCGCCCGCTTCACCGCCGAAGACCCGATGGCAGGTTTGCCCGATGTGGCCGATGTGGCCGTCCCTTCAGAGCAGCGGCAAGACCTGGACTTGTTCCACCCCTGGCCGATCGACTCGGCGCAAGCCGCCCAGATTGCTTTGCAAACAGAAGCCGCTGCTTTAAAGGTAGACAAGCGCATCACCAACAGCGAAGGTGCGTCGGTGTCGGCCCAGCAATCGCATTTTTTCAGCGCCCACACCCATGGCTTTCGCGGCGGCTATGCCAGCTCGCGCCACTCGATCTCGGTCTCGCCCATCGCCGGTCGGGGGGATGACATGCAGCGCGACTACTGGTACAGCTCGCACCGTCACCCCGCAGATTTGGCCTCGCCCGAGGCGATTGGCCGCTATGCGGCTGAGCGCGCCCTGAGCCGTTTGAAAAGCCGCAAGATCGCCACCACCCACTGCCCCGTGTTGTTTGAGTCGCCGCTGGCCGCGGGTTTGCTCGGCGCGCTGGTACAGGCTTTGAGCGGCGGTGCGTTGTACCGCAAGAGTTCTTTCTTGCTCAACTCTTTGGGCCAACAGGTCTTGCCCAGCCACATTGATTTGTCTGAAGACCCGTTTGTGCTGCGCGGTAAAGGCAGCTCGCCCTTTGACGATGAGGGCGTGCGCGTGCAGCCCCGCTCGGTCATCAGCGCTGGGCGCGTGCAAGGCTATTTCTTGAGCAGCTATTCCGCCCGCAAGCTCGAGATGAAAACCACCGGTAACGCCGGCGGCTCGCACAACCTGGTGCTGAGTTCACGCCTCACGCGTGCGGGGGACGATTTGGACGCGATGCTGAAAAAACTCGGGACCGGTTTGTTCGTGACCGAGCTGATGGGCCAGGGCGTGAACTATGTGACCGGCGACTACTCGCGTGGGGCAAGCGGCTTTTGGGTGGAGAAGGGGCGCATCGCCTACCCGGTTCAGGAAATCACCATCGCCGGCAATATGAAAGACATGCTCTTAGGCATCGAGGCAGTGGGTGCTGACACCTACAACTACGGCGCCAAAACAGTGGGCTCCATCCTCATCAACCACATGAAGCTGGCGGGTAGCTGAAGTCCACCGCGGCGCTTGGGGTACCCCAGCGGGTTTGAGATTGCACGCGCTGCGTTTGTCTAGCAGCGCGCGACCCCTTTGTTGAGGCTTAACCGTTCAGCGCGGCTTTCACAGCGGCAGACACCTGACCCATGTCGGCTTTGCCGGCCAAGCGGGTTTTCACCGCACCCATCACTTTGCCCATGTCGCCGGGGCCTGAAGCGCCGAGCTCGGTGACGATGGCTTTCACTTCCGCGGCCACTTCCTCGGCGCTCAGGCGCTGGGGCAGGTAGGCCTGCAACACAGTGATCTCGGCACTTTCTTTGTCGGCCAGATCCTGACGTGCGGCCTGCACATAGGCGGCCACCGAATCCTTGCGCTGTTTGATCAGCTTGTCCACGATGGCGATCACCGCCACATCGTCCAGGACGATGCGCTCGTCCACCTCTTTTTGCTTCAAGGCCGCCAGCAGCAAGCGCACGGTGCCCAAGCGCTCGGTGTCTTTGGCGCGCATGGCGGTTTTCATATCTTCAGTGATCTGGTCTTTGAGGGACATGGTGGTCTTTCAAGAATGCGGTAAAGGCGGACAAAAGAGGGTTCACCAAGAAAAAAAGCCCGCCGGATTGTCTCCAGGCGAGCCTTTTTGCCGGTGAAGGCTGTTCTGGATCAGAACAGTTTTTTGGGCAACTGCATGGCGCGGATGCGCTTGTAGTTGCGCTTCACAGCAGCTGCCTTTTTGCGCTTGCGCTCGGCAGTGGGCTTTTCGTAAAACTCGCGGGCGCGCAGGTCGGTCAGCAGGCCCAGTTTTTCGATGGTGCGTTTGAAGCGGCGAAGAGCCACGTCAAACGGCTCGTTTTCTTTTACACGGATGGTCGTCATTACGTCATGTTTTCCGAAGTGTGCCAACAGCGGGAGAGCAGGAAGATCAGGCCTGCACGCCATGAGGGCGATAGTCCCCGCCTGTAACTAGTATTTGGCCGGCGGGGTAATGCCAGCAAAGTCTCGCATTATAGCGTTTTTGGGGCCCCCGGCAAACGCGCGGGCTCAGGTTTTGCCGCACGCCTGCGCCAGCGCCAGCCCCGCGGCATGGCCACTGGCCCATGCCCACTGGAAGTTGTAGCCGCCCAGCCAACCGGTCACGTCCACCACCTCGCCGATGAAATACAGGCCCGGCTGGCGCGATTCCATGGTCTGGCTGGAGAGTTCGCGGGTGTCGACGCCGCCAGCGGTGACCTCGGCCTTGGCATAGCCCTCGGTGCCGGTGGGCACGACCGCCCAGGCGGACAGGCTCGTGGCCAGCGCGTTCAGGGCTTTGTCGGACGCTTCCATGGCGGGCCGCTGCCACTGGACGTCGCTTTGCGTCCAGGTGTCGGCCAGGCGGCTGGGCAAGAGGCCGCTGAGTTCGTTGGCAATCAACTTGCGCGAGCTCCCCTTGGCTTGGCGCAGGTGCTCGCCTAAATCTGTTTGGGGCGCCAGGTTCAGACGAATGGCCTGGCCGGCTTGCCAGTAGCTCGAGATTTGCAGCACTGCGGGACCGGACAGACCTTTGTGGGTGAAGAGCAAATCTTCCAGAAACTGCATGCGTTCTTTTTTGGCGCCCGTCTCGATGGCCACCGGCAGGGACAAACCTGCCAACGCCGAAAACGGGGCCCAGCTGGCCGCGTCAAAGGTCAGGGGTACCAGCGCCGGGCGCGGCGTGATGAGCTTCAAACCAAACTGCCGGGCAATACGGTAGCCAAAGTCGGTGGCGCCGATTTTGGGAATCGACAAGCCCCCGGTGGCCACGACCACCGCATGGCACTGCACCGTACCTTGGTCGGTGTCGAGTTCATAGCGCGGCGCTGCGGGCCCGGCATCGGCGGCGCCAGTTACGGTGCGTACCGCTTGCACGCCGCACGGCTGCCAGCGCGTCACGCCGGTGGTGTCGCAGCGCGTGAGCAGCATCTGGATGATGTCGTCGGCCGAGCGGTCGCAAAACAGCTGGCCTTTGTGTTTTTCATGAAAGCCGATGCGGTGCTCGCCCAGCAGGGCGATGAAGTCTTGCGGCGTGTAGCGCGACAGCGCCGAGCGGCAGAAGTTGGGGTTGTCACCCAGAAAATATTTGTGCGGCGCGCGCACGTCCAGATCGCGGTTGGTGAAGTTACAGCGCCCGCCGCCGGAGATGCGAATTTTTTCAGCCACTTTGGCGCTGTGGTCCAGCACCAGCACGCGGCAACCGCGTTGCGCGGCTTCACCGGCGCAAAACAAGCCGGCAGCACCTGCGCCGATGACCACCACATCAAACTGTTGCATGGCTCGCCTTCAGGCGCTGCGCACCAGCCCGGGGGCGTGGGCCAAGGCTTGCGCCAGACCTTGGATCACATCACCGACCACGATGATGCTGGGGCTGCCCAATTGTTCCCGCACGAGCGTGGCTTGCAACTCGCTCAGGGTGCACACCGCGTGCCGTTGGTCGGGCAGGGTGGCGTTTTGGATGATGGCCACCGGCGTGTGGGCGGGCAAACCGTGCAGCAGCTCGCCCTGAATGTGGGCCGCGCCCCGCACGCCCATGTAGATCACCAGCGTCAGGCGGGCCTGCTGCGCGGTGGCAGCCAGCGCGCGCCAGTCGGTGCCGGCGTCGCCCGGTTTGGCGTGGCCGGTCACAAACACCACGCCGTGCGCGTGTTCGCGGTGCGTCAGCGGCACGCCCAAGCTCGTGACCGCGGCCAGACCGGCGGTGATGCCGTTGATGACGGTGACCTCAATGCCGGCCGCTTGCAAATGTTCTTGCTCTTCGCCGCCGCGCCCGAACAGAAACGGGTCGCCGCCTTTGAGGCGCACCACTTGCTCGCCTTCTTGCACGGCGGTGATCATGAGTTTTTCGATGAAGGCTTGTGGCGTGGACTTGCAGCCCCCGCGCTTGCCCACATGCACCACCCGCGCCGTGGGAGCGGCCAAAGCCAGCACGGCGTCACTCACCAGGTCGTCCACCAGGAGCACGGTGGCGCGCTGGATCGCCTTGAGCGCCTTGAGCGTCAAGAGTTCGGGGTCGCCCGGGCCGGCGCCCACCAGGGTGCAGGTGCCGCGGGGTGAAGGGGTGGCTGAGTTCATGGGTGAAATAAATTCCAAGCCCCGGATTGTCCCCTAAGCTTGATAACCGTGGGTAATAAGCCGAATGACGCCGCCCACCGGGCGCATCGCCGGGCCGGCGCACACCCATCCGGCCTCAAGCGCGTAGAATCAGCACCGCTCCGGGGTGTGGTCCTGCGATCCAACGCAGGGCTGCTGAGATGGTCAGAACCGAACCCGTGAACTTGACTCGGATCATGCCGACGTAAGAAGAGCTGTCAGACACGCTTTGCGAACTGGCCATCTTTCGGAGCACTTGTGTCAACACACCACCGAAAGCCGGAATCGCCGTGATTGCTGCCCCCGCCACATTGCCAGCCAACAGCCAGCCCTTGATTGAGGCGGTGTTGGATTTCATGGCCCAAGCGGACGGCCACGACGACGCCTTCAACACGCTGGCCCTGCGCCTCTTCGCCCACCAGTACCAGCACAACCTGCCGTTCCAGAAATTCTGTGCACAGCGTAGCAAGACCTTGCGCACGGTGCGCGCCTGGCACGACATCCCGGCCGTGCCGATCAACGGCTTCAAAGACCTCACCCTGAGTTGCCAGCCCCCAAGTCGCACCGACCGGGTGTTCATGACCAGCGGCACCACGCGCGGCGATGTCAAAGGGCGGCATGTCCACCCTACGCTGGCGGTGTACGACGCCTCCATGACGCGCAACTTCCGTCAGCGCTTCATGCAGGGGCACGAGCGCGTGCGCATGGGCATCCTGTTCCCCGACGAAGTCGCGCTGCCCAACTCCTCACTTGCGCATTACCTGGCCTTGGCTTTGCAGGCGTTCGGCACGCCCGACAGCGCCTACTACCTCAACACCCAAGGCCTGCAGGTGGACGCCTTGTGCGAGGCGCTCCGGCACGCGCAGCACAGCGGCGAGCCCATGGCTTTGCTGGGCGCGAGCTACAGCTTTGTGCACCTGATGGATGCGTTGCAGGCCAAGGGGCTGACCTTCCAGTTGCCCACCGGCAGCCGCGTGCTCGATACCGGCGGCTTCAAAGGCCAGTCGCGCGAAGTGCCGATGGACCAGTTCTACGCGCAGCTCTCGCAGGTGTTCGGCGTGGCTCGCAGCGACTGCATCAACATGTACGGCATGACCGAACTCAGCACCCAGTTTTATGACGCAGGCAATGCGGTGTTGCCCTCGGTCAAGTCGGGCCCGCACTGGATCCGTACCCGTGTGATCGACCCGGCGAGTGGCCAGCCCATGCCCCGGGGTGAGCCGGGCATTCTGGTGCATTGCGACCTGGGCAACTTCAACTCGGTCACCACCCTTCTTACCGAAGACGTGGGCGTGGAAGTCGATGGCGGCTTTTTGCTGCTGGGCCGTGCACAGGGCGCGCAAGCCAAGGGCTGCTCGATGGCGGTGGATGAATTTTTGCGGGCGGCCCACGCATGAGCGCACTTCAAATCACCGCCGGCTACCTGCCTGCAGGCTTCAGCGAAGACGTGCCATGGCAGACCTTGCAATTTGAGTCGGCCGGGCAAACGCTGGAAGTGCGCGTGCCCAGCCCCACGCCGGCGCAACTCACGGCGCTGGCCCGGCATGTGCGCCAAGCCGCGCAGAATAATTTGCAACGCATGACGGTCACCGAGCTCATTGGGGTGATCGACCGTGCGGTGGCCCAACTGCTGGACCGCGATCACCCCCATCGCCTGCAGGCGCAAACTCTTTTGCCGCGCATCACCGGCCTGGATGCTGACACCGTGCGGCTGGGCCTCACGGGCTACCTCAAAACTTTCCGTGCGCCGCAGCTGCACCGCTTTGTGGCCGAAGACTTTGCCAACCCCAAACTGCTCGACGAATTTCAACCCCGCCCCAAAGGCGGCATGGCCAAGGCGATGGGCCCTGGCCTCATGGCGCATGTGTGGGCCGGCAATGTGCCGGGCTTGCCGCTGTGGAGCCTCATCAGCGGCCTGCTGGTCAAGGCCGGCCATGTGGGCAAAGTTTCCAGCAGCGAGCCCTTGATGGCGTCCTTGTTTGTGCAGGCGCTGGTGGCGCTGGAGCCACGTCTGGCCGATGCGCTGGCGGTGGTGGGCTGGAAGGGCGGCGACACCGCCCGCGAACAAGCTTTGTTTGCGCAAGCCGATGTGGTGGCCGCTTACGGCGGCAACGCCGCGCTCACGCAGGTGCGCCAGCAAGTGCCCATCACCACCCGTTTCCTGCCCTTTGGCCACAAACTGAGTTTTGCCATGGTGGCGCGCAGCGCGCTGGACGCGCGACAGGCACCGCTCACCGCGCAGCAGCTCGCCCATGACGTGACCCGCTATGACCAGCAAGGCTGCTACTCACCGCAGCTGGTGTACGTGGAGCGGGGCGGGGCGGTCCCGCCCATTGAATTTGCCCAGCAAGTGCACAGCGCGCTGCAGGCCCTCACACACGCGCACCCGCGACGCCGCTTGTCGCTGGAAGAGTCGGCGGCCGTCGCCGCGTGGCGGCAACAACACGAACTCCAAAGCTTCAACGATGCGGGCATCACGCTGTTGGGCGACGCCGCGTCCCCCGTGGCCGTGGTTTTTACAGAGCACGCACAGGCCTTGAGCCCCAGTGCTTTGAACCGCAGCCTGCTGGTGGTGGCGGTGGACCGGCTGGAGGCGGTGGCGCCGCTCATCGCCCCGCAGCGCGATTATTTGCAAACCGTGGGCGTGGCGGCAGACCCGCAGCAGCTCTTGGCACTGGCAAAGCAACTGGGCCAGGTGGGCGTGACGCGTCTGTGTGCCCTGGGTGCAATGACCACGCCCGAAGCCGGCTGGCACCATGACGGGCGCTTCAATTTGCTGGATCTGGTGCGCATGGTCGAGGTGGAGCAGTCCGCCGAAGACGCGGCCGAGTCCTTTGCTCCTTACCGCGACTGAACCATGCACACCACCCAAAGTTTTTTGGACATGCGCTCGGTGAGCTACACCTACCCGGGGTGGCCGCCGGTGGTGCATGCGGTGGACTGGGACATCGCCGAGGGCGAGTTCCATGGGCTGGTCGGGCGCAGTGGCTGCGGCAAAACCACGCTGCTCAAGCTCGCTGCGGGCTTGCTGCAAGCCCAATCCGGCCAAGTGCTGCTGCAAGGTCAGCCGGTGCGCGCCCCCGGGCCGCAGCTCGGCTTTGTGTTGCAGTCGCCCACCTTGCTGGACTGGCTGACCGTGATCGACAACGTGCTGCTGCCTGTTACCTTGAAGCGCGCTGCGCTGGCCAGCGATGTGGCGCGTGCCCGGCAATTGCTCGCGCGCATGGGCTTGCAGGGCAGCGACTCCAAATACCCGCGCCAGCTCTCGGGCGGTCAGCAAAGCCGGGTGGCGATTGCCCGCGCGCTCATGCTGGCGCCGTCCATCCTGCTGATGGACGAACCCTTTGCCGCGCTGGACGCCATCACCCGCGAGGAGTTGCAAAACGATTTGAGCGCCATGTGCCGCGAGCAGCGCACCACCGTGTTTTTTGTGACGCACGA
>CANGMW010000075.1 GCA_947454695.1 Comamonadaceae bacterium
CCTACATGGCCTTGCAGGATGCCGGCGCCCATGACGCACCCGCGCGGGCGCAAGCGCTGATTCTGGGACTGGGGTTCAAGACCACCGAGCTGAACAACCCGGTGAACAGTTTTTCCGGCGGCTGGCGCATGCGCCTACAACTGGCGCGCGCTTTGATGTGCCCGTCAGACTTGCTCTTGCTGGACGAACCGACCAACCACTTGGATCTGGACGCCCTGGTCTGGCTGGAAGCCTGGCTGAAACGCTATGAAGGCACGATGCTGGTGATCAGCCACGACCGCGAGTTTTTGGATGCCGTGACCACCGTCACCTTGCACATCGACGCGGCCAAACTGGTGCGCTATGGCGGCAACTACAGCCGTTTTGAAGACATGCGTGCCGAGCAAATGGAATTGCAGCAAAACGCTTACTCCAAACAGCAAGACAAGATCGCCCACCTGCAAAAGTTCATTGCGCGCTTCAAAGCCAAGGCCAGCAAGGCCAAGCAAGCACAAAGCCGGGTCAAGGCGCTGGATCGCATGGAAAAAATCGCCCCGCTGCTGAGCGAAGCGGATTTCACCTTCGAATTCAAGGAACCCGCCAACCTGCCTAATCCGATGCTGTCCATGCAAAACATCAGCGTAGGCTACCCGGCCCCGGCGGATGCCCCCGAGGACACGTCGCCCACCACGATCGTGCGCAACATCAGCAAATCTGTTCTGGCGGGGCAACGCATTGGTATCTTGGGTGCGAACGGTCAGGGCAAATCCACGGTCGTTAAAACGATTGCCCGCGATCTCATGCCCTTGAGTGGCGAGATCACCGAAGGCAAAGGCCTGTCGATCGGCTATTTTGCGCAACAGGAACTCGACGTGCTGCGCCCGGCCGACACGCCACTGGAGCACATGATCCACTTGGTCAAAACGCTCACGTCGGCTGGCAAGCTGGCTGGCCAAGCCACCCGCGAGCAGGACCTGCGCAGCTTCTTAGGTACTTTCAATTTCGGCGGTGACATGGTCAAGCAGGCCGTGGGCAGCATGAGCGGCGGAGAAAAAGCCCGCCTGGTGTTGTGCATGCTGGTCTGGCAGCGCCCCAACCTCTTGTTGATGGACGAACCTACCAACCACCTGGATTTGGCCACACGCGAAGCCTTGAGCATGGCGCTCAATGAGTTTGAAGGCACGGTGATGCTGGTCAGCCACGACCGCGCTTTGTTGCGCGCCGTTTGTGATGAGTTCTGGATGGTCTCGCGCGGCGGTATTGAACCCTTTGATGGCGATTTGGACGATTACCAGCGCTACTTACTGGACGAGGCCAAACGCCAGCGAGAGCTCATCAAAGAAACTGCTAACAAAGCGGCCGCCCAAGCTCGCGCTGAGCAAGCCGCACTTGCCCAGACTCAAAAGAAAAAGCCCATAACCAACCAGCGTCCCCTGCAGCGCGAACTCGAACAGCTTGAAGCGCGCATGGCGGAACTCAGCACCGAGGGGGCATCCCTCGAAGAGCGTCTGAGCGTGTCGCTGCCACCCGCTGAAATTGCCGAGCTCGGTCAGCGTTTCAAAGTGGTCAGTGCCGCGTTGCTTGAGCTCGAAGAACGTTGGCTGCAACTCACCTCTGAGCTTGAGACTTGAGGATGAAGCGCACGAAAGGTGCGCTCATTCAACGCCAGCAAGCATCACGCACTGTGGCGCTTGCAGCCACCCCGTCCACCAGTACGCCGCGAATGCCGGTAGACGAAAAAGTCAGCGTGGCGCATTCGTCATTGGCCATGCGCGTGCCTTCTACAGGCACCATCTGCAGCACATAGCTGGCATTGGTCAGCGTGCCAGCGGGAATTGCCAGCAGGTATAAAGCGTTTCCATCGGCAGGCGACTGTTTCAGGTTGGCGGGCATTTGGTCCAACACCGCATTGTTGGAACGGTCCACATCAAAGCGGTCATTGGCACTGTAAAAACGTTGCATGAACTGCGCTGCTTGCAAAAGTTGCGAGCGGGCGTCTGCGCGACTTGCTCGCGCAATATAGCGGTTGTAGTTAGGTAGTGCGACGGCCGCCAAAACGCCTACGATGGCGATCACAATCATGAGCTCGATCAGTGAAAACCCACGCGCGCGCGTGGAAACTTGGAAGGGCTGAAAGCTGGACATGGCAGACTAGGGTTAAAGAATTTAATTTCACCGCATGAAGAGTTGACGCCACTCCCGGCTTTTGACTTTAAGCGTCCCCCCACCTTGACAGGTGTTGAGCAACGTACATGAAAACTGCTCTTTCAAGGCCGATGATTCGCCCCCGCTGAGCGTGACATACGTGGTTTTGGTGGCGTCACTTTGTGCGGACACGGCGATGGAATTGTTTCGGCCGTCCGCTTTGGTGTTGATGCCACTGAGCACCAAACCGTTGACCAGATCGGAGGTGTCCACATTGCCGCTGGCGTTGGTGTCAAAGATGGACTCGGTGGGACCTGCGCCCGTTAGTCCATTGATGAAATACAGCCAGCCACTGCCCTGCCCTGTTAAGACACAGGGGTCGCTGCTCACGGCCGTGGTGGGTGAAATCGTGTCAACAGAAATGTAGGGACTGGCCACCGTTTCAACCGGGTAGACCACGCGCTGGCCTGTGTTGGTCAAGTTGATGTACCAGCCCTTTTGGGTTGTCCAGTCCACCGTGTTCCTGGACACGTTGTAATAGTTGACCGTGTTGCTTGAGCCATCTGGATTGGCGACGGTGATCGGAATAGCCGCCGAGATGGTTTGCTGCACCAGACTTGATTTATTCACCGTGCTGCCTAAGCTGGTTCCTGTGCTTTGCACACTGGCGTTGATCGGAAAGCCAATAGGGTCCCAAATACCGTAGAGCGCTTGTTGGGCGGTAGTCGTCAAGTCAGCATTCTCAAAAAATTTGCCAGTGCCGACGGTGACGACATACCCGTTGCCTGAGGGGTGCGGCAAAACGGCGGGCGTAGCCGTGATGGCTTGTGTCGAGCCGGCGGCAAACATGGGATTGCCGTTAAAACCCACACGCCAATTGGTCGCAAGGTTGTCGCTCAGATCAAACTTCCAGACATTTCCGTACAAATCCCCGCCATACGCGCCAATGATTTGCTGCTTGGCATTGCGCACCAGTCGCACACCGCCCAGCCCATTCTTGTTCGTTGTGTTGCCCACACCGGTATTGATTTCCTTGTACAGCGCCCCGGTTTGCAGGTTCACGACTAAAAGACGCGCCGTCCCGGAGGTACTGGCGTAGCCGTTACCAAAAACCCCAATCCAGGTCCCATCGGTGGCTTGCCCGGCTTGAACATCGGACAGCACGTAGCCCATTTCAGAAAAGCCAGTGCTGGCCGGGTTGATCTCCCACAGCACTTTGGAAGCGTCCATTGCCAAGGGGTAAGTCACATCCAAGGCATAGACCGCTTTGGCGCCCCCGCTGAAAGGCGCCGCACTGGCGCCGGCGCCGGCTCCGGTGGTGCCAATGAGGATATTTTTCCACGCGCCGCCCCAATACGCGTCGGTTTCCACGTTCGGCCCATCGACCAGGTACTGGTGCACATAGGCCGGATCGGAGAGCTTGTACAAATTAGGAAGTATGGATCGAGGGATGAAAGCGAAAACCTCGCTGCCGTTGGAATCCCTGAAAGCGTGCAACATCCCGTCGTTGGCGCCGACAAAGAGAACGCCCTCTGTGCGCGCTTGTTTAAAGTTTAAGTAGGCCGCATAGGAATCGGCTTCAACGCGCGGTAGCGCGCCGTAATTCAGGTTCACATCGTTTTTGATGTACACGGGTGCGGCGTTCACGATGTCCCCCAAACGTGCTTCACGGTTGCGGTAAACGCCATTGGTTTTGCGCTGCTCCAGACTGGGCTCACCTCGCAGGTAATCCACCAACGCGCTCGTCACGGTGGTTCCCATCGCGCTGTTCAACCCGCTGGCTACCAATCGGGTGTAGGTAAATGGTTCTGTTTTAGGCGTGGCCGTTGCACTGTTCCACACCACGATGTTGCGCGAAGCGGCTGCCGGAATGGTGGTGATGGGGTCACCGCTGGTCGCATTTTTCCCCGTCTCGACTTGCCACGCGGTGGAAACCTCAGACCCGGTGAGCGGGTCCAAATTGCGGGCAATGACATTCCCGGTCCACTGAATCGTGACGTACTGCGGCGTGTATTTGCGCGTGCCGGTGGTGAGGTTGGCTGTGGAGACTGCGACGCCAGATTGCGAGGAGGTTTGTTTGTTGATGGCGGTGAGCATGCCCGTCATTGCCTTGCTCAAGGTGCTGGTGCTGGCGGCATTGAGCAACTGGCCTCGTCCATTGATCGTGGCATGCCACATGTCGTCTATCGCGCGGGGATCATCGCCGACTGCTGTGGGCCAAACGGTGGCACCGGAGGTCAGGTTGGTCAGTGTGGCCGGGGTTTGTGCCAATGTGCCGTCCAATCCCAAACTGATGGCGTAGAACGACATGTTTTGCCAGAACGACTCGTTCACGCCAGGAATGGAGGGCACTTTATTGGGCAGGTCCGTGCGCAAGTCGGTGATCCAGTATTTCATGGCCACATCAGCCAGGGTGCCACTTTGCGTGTCCTTGTAAGGACCTATTGGGTTGTAGGTGTAGGCCGCCCCATTGGGGTTTGCAATGGTGGCGGAGGTGTTGTCCACATTGCCTAAACCGCTAGGGGCACTCGCGTCGTTCCAATAACCATCGGTCACCAAAATCGCGTAAGACCTTCTGCATGCAGCGTGGGTATTGACAGCTGATCCGGCAGCACTTATCGCCGTTGACGTGGCCAACGGCGCATCAGCCCAGGGGCCATTGGCGTCAGCACGGCTGAAATATTTACCGACTTTGTCCAAGGCGTTGCGATTGGGTGTTGAGGCCGTCGGGCCCGTGCGGGCATAGAGCCAGTTGTAGAAGTTGGTCTTAACGCTGGGGGTCAGCAAGCTGACGCCCGAGTCCAGACGGCTGCTGGTTTGAATCACGTTGATCGTTCCCCAACCCAAACGCAAGGTGGTGCTCATCGGAGCGAACGCCTCGCCCAGCGCAGACTTCACCATCTCCAAGCGCGTGTTGTGGTAGGTCAACCAATTGGCATAGTTTTGACGTTCCTCACTCCAGCTGCAGTAAGCCGCATTGCCGGTGCAGTCGGTGCGGTCTTTGAACTTGGGGTACGTGCTGGTGGCGGCACTGGCTGTGATCGGATAGGCCAGCGCGGTGGCGCCGGTAGCCAACAAGCCAGAGGAAGGTAGGTAAGCGGTGTTGAATAAAGGCACCGAGGTCGTGGTGTAGACCACCCCCGTGCACGTGTTGTTAGGTGCGCTGGCAGTGGGCTCACAGGTGCGCCAGTAAACGGGAAAGCTGTTCACCGCGCTCACTACACCGCTGGACTGACGAGTGCCGTCGGCGTTAAGTCGCGGTGAAAACGTATAACGCGGGTCGTAGTACATCAAGTTCACATCCGGCGCATATTGGACGTTGGGCACCGTCGGCCCCGACATACCATAAGGACCAGGGGCGCCTGCGAACTGGTAAATCGTCGACGTGGGCATGGACGCAGAGTCATCGAACATCAGCACCACATTGGGCTCCACCGCTGCAGCGCGAGTGAGCATGGGATCCTGTGCTATTTGCGCCTGAGCGGAAAAGCCGCACCCCGCAAAAAGGCAAACCATGTACTGAACCCAATGGTTTGTCACAAGCGTGAGACGGGGAGTAGGACGGGTCATGGTGCTGCCCTCTTCACTGCAGTTCGATTTCCGATTGAAGCCACACTTCACTGCCGCTGGGTCGACTGCGGACCGAATCTGCAGCCAGTACCTCGGGACCAAACCCACGGGCAGTGATCACGTACGTGGACGTGGTGGTGACCACAGCGCTTGAATCGGATATGGGCATGCGCTCGACCATGCATTCAGGGGGACGTTTAAATGTCGTTCCCAAGCCTGATTGACTCAAGGCCGCAACCGGCAATACAAAAGCCGCGCTGGCAGGCTTATCCCAATTTGCCGTATCGCTCCACAACGGGGTGACCGAGTACGCCAATAAGGTGGGCACGCTGCTGAAGGTCACCGTGCCTGAAGCAATCTGAATGGTCGCTTCTTCGCAGTAACGCAAGGCGACTTCGGCGGCCTGGGTGGCCAAACTGGTGGTTCGCACATTACCCGAGACCGTCTCGGTAGAAATCGCACTGCGCAAAGTCATGGCGACCAACAAGGACACCACCGCCAACAAAATCAGGGCAATGATCAGCACCACGCCTGCCTGATTTGGGGCCAAGCGATTGCGTTGGGAAAATGTGGAAGTAGGTCGCATCAGGATGTTCATATCCGGTTACGTAAAACCACAGTGGTTGAATAGGCGTGGCGCAAACGAAGGTCAGGCGGATTTGTTTTGAGCGTGCCATCGCACTGGATGTACTGCGCTGAAGGCAAGTCGGACACCACGGGCGATTCGCTTCGGATCAGCACACACAGGCGCACACTCACCACCCGCGACCAGCGTGCTGCATCACTGCTCAAGGCCAGTAAGCCGCTGTCCGTGGTCAGTCCATTGGCACTGAGGTAGCCCGCAACCGTTCCGGTGTTGGAAGTGGCTGGCGAAGTGCCGTAGTTAATTTGCAAATCTTCAACGTTCTCAACCAAGGGCATGGCATTGGCACCACCACTGCCCAGGCAATACAAACTCGGCGCCGTGATGACCGTGCTGGTGCCAATATAAAACCGGTTCTCTGCCACCGAAAAGCTGACTGCGGTGCTGGTCGGAGTGCCCGAGGCCATGGATGTCACGTTGGCCGTCAACACTGGCAAAGGCTGACCCAAGCAGTCAGTGGGCAAACCAGCGGCAGAAGCTACTGTGTTGTATCGGTCAGCTTCATACGTGACAGCCAGCGAATCCGGGCTGTTGGTGCTGCCAGCACTGCAGCTGAGCGCGCCGATGCTGGGTGCGGTCGACAGATTGGTAAACATGCCATCACAGCCGCGCACAATGAACGT
Organism: Comamonadaceae bacterium; assembly: GCA_947454695.1. Taxonomy (GTDB): domain Bacteria; phylum Pseudomonadota; class Gammaproteobacteria; order Burkholderiales; family Burkholderiaceae_C; genus CANGMW01. The sequence continues at coordinate 6,961 of CANGMW010000075.1, forward strand.
GCTGCTGTCGTAGACCGGGTTGCGAACCGGGTATTGATAGGCTCGCTTGGGGTTGTTCCCCGCCATTCTCAGTTGCTGCGTCAAAATACCCAGCGCGGCTTGCGCATCATCGTTCATGCGGTCTTGTGCTTCAGCAAAACGAGCGGCACGCGAAATGCTCAGGTAGGTCGACATCGAAGCCAACACCACCACAAGGCCCAAGGTGATCGACACCATGAACTCGATCAGCGAGAGCCCCCGCGCACGATGGCGTTTGTAGTGGATGAAGTCAACGCGCCTCACAGCTTGAACCTCAGGTACAGACAGCGCGGTCTCGGGTTGTTAAAGCTTGCCACCTCCGCCGGACAATTGTCCGAGCTGGCCGAATTCAAACTCGACGCCATCGAGGGTTCTTGCCAGATCACCCACAAATTGCCGTAAACACTGTTGGCATTACAAGGCGTGGTGTCGCATGACAAGCGCATGCCACCTGCCGGTAGCTCGCGGCGCATGGCATTTTTGATGAATGCTTTGTCCATCACCGCCAAGGTCGAGGCAGTGCAATTCGGGTAGGTGCAATCATTCAAGGACACCGCGTTGAGGGTGCCGTCGTAACTTAAGTTGTCGTCGTAACTGCCATTCAAAAACCCCACTCGATTGGCGCGGATGCGCTCCACATGCATCTCAGCCAAGTTGCTGGCCATAGCGCGGTAGGCCGCTAACTTGGGCATTTGAATCGCATACACCATGGTGGCGGCCATCGCTAACAAACCAAATGACATCACCACCATGGCGACCAGCACTTCAATGAGTGATGAACCCTTTTGAGTAGCGCGAAAAGTAGTTAGCGGTCGGTAGAACATGAGGATGATCCATCGCCGGCAATGCGTGCGCGCCCGGCCAAATTCACACACACAGTGCGCTGCAAGTCGGCGCCAAAGTTGCCACCACCAAACTTGAGCTGCGTGGCTGATCCTGAACTGAACATGCGCCCGGTCGCGGTGAAACGAAAGACAGTTGAAGCACTGTTGCTGGTCTCCGTGATGGCGTCGACCGAAGAGATGGGGGACTGAACATGCAAAAGGGGCTCAGAGGCATTTCTGCCGCCGTCATTGTTCAAATCCTGAAACACGATCCAACCACTCGCCCAGCCCAGCGGATTGGTCGAGCTGCTGCACACGGGGTTGGCTGCCTCAGGTGCATCGGAGCGGCACAAGATCACCGAGCCGCCTAGGCGCATCGCCGAACTTCGAGCTAGGCGCAGATCAGCCAAGAAGCCATTGACTTGGCTGGATATGTTGGTGGACTGGATGGTGTGTTTGAAAGAAGGGGCGGCCAAAGTTATCAAAACCACCATGACAGACAGCACGGTCAGCAATTCCACCAATGTCAATCCGTGCACGCGCCTTGATCGCTTTGCAGAGATGAACCAGAACCGCGGCATGCTACCCCTTTCAATATGAGATGTGATCTCAAAAAGAGCAGCAAAGTGCTTGGTCGCCTCTACGTGGCGATGTCGGCAACCCCGCTGGCATGTTCTCGCTTGAGCGCGAACGAAGCCCGGAAGCTTTGCGTCCCTGGCTTTCGCCAGGTTTGCCCTGCTGTCAGTTTCGGCACCTTATGTGCCCGCTAAACTGACCGCGATGAGCACACGCGTCGGCGTGCCCACGATTTGATTGTATTGGCAGTAATGCTAAAGAAACTTAGCGGGTAACGAATTGATACATATACCGACAGGCACACGTAAAAAAACCCACCACACGAATGCGGCGGGTTTTCGTCCCTTTCGGGTAATTTGGCTCCTCGACCTGGGCTCGAACCAGGGACCTACGGATTAACAGTCCGGCGCTCTACCGACTGAGCTATCGAGGAATGGTTGGTAGGACGTGCGGGATTCGAACCTGCGACCAACGGATTAAAAGTCCGCTGCTCTACCAACTGAGCTAACGTCCCAACACTCTTAGCGTTTGATTTTTGTGAAATCGCTTGCTAAGCCTCAAATTATAGCGTCATTTTTTACAGTTCTCAGACTCGTTTTCGAAATTTCATTCAAAACCCAACCCGCGGCACACTGGCCGAAGCTGGCCGTGACCGCCACCACCGAGCCATAGCCGCTGCAGTTCAGGCTGCCATCTCCCAAAACGTCACACGACGCATCAGGCGGACTGACCGCCTCCCGGCTGAACACACAGGTCACCTTCATGAGGCGGCCTTCCCGCGGTGCGGCGTGTGATTTGCGCAAGCGATAGCGCAATTGCGCCAGTAATGGGTCGTGCGTGACTCGGCTCAAGTCGTCGATGTCGACCAGATGTGCCATGCGCTTGCCGCCTGCTGCGCCTACGGAAACAAACACGCAGCCGCTTTGGTGCATTGCCCAGGCGGCCATTGCGGTCTTGGCTTGGATTTGGTCGCACGCATCGACCACGGCGTGCACGCCTTGCGGCAAGATGCCGGGCCAATTCTCAGGGGTGACAAAGTCGTCCACGCACTGCACCGCACAGTCGGGGTTGATCTGGCTAATGCGATCTTGCATGGCCATCACCTTGGCTTGGCCCACTGTAGATTCCAAGGCATGAATTTGGCGGTTGATATTGGACTCAGAGACATGGTCCAGATCAATCAAGGTGATACGCCCTACCCCGCTTCGCGCCAGCGCTTCGGCCGTCCAGGAGCCCACGCCACCCACCCCCACCACGGCCACATGGGCATCCCGGATGGCTTGGGCACCGGCTACGCCATACAAGCGCGCCAGTCCGCCAAAGCGCCGATCGGACGGTGTCGTCACGACGCGTGCTCCAGTCGCCAGATCTGGAATTTAAAGGCCGCCACAGCACCTGCGGCAATCGCGGCAAGCGCAACGAGGCTGGTGAGCGACAGCGTCGACAGACCACTTAAGCCCTGTCCGATGGTGCAGCCCATTGCGGTGACGCCGCCTACCCCCATGAGCACGGCCCCGATGAGGTGGTTAGCCAAATCATGAGCACCTCCAAAACCTTCCCATCGGAAGGTACGGCAGCGCAATGCTTGAAAAGCGGCACCCAAAATAACGCCAGCCACGGACACCACGCCCAGGGTCAAGACTTTGCTGGCGTCACTGAAAAACATCAGCCAGTCAAGCGCATAGGCCATGGGGGCTACAAAACTCAATGACTCGATTCGACCGGAATTGGTGGCGATGATCACGTCCTCCAGGGTTTGCGGATGC
>CANGMW010000076.1 GCA_947454695.1 Comamonadaceae bacterium
AACGGCGGCATGGTCTGAGCCGGGTTGATTCAGGCACAAAACCTGCGTGTTTATCGGTTAAGACTTCCCTTGTAAGCTCAAGCCAACGATGAATACCGTGAATACTTCTTTTGATGTCATTGTGGTGGGCGGCGGCGGCGCAGGTCTTGCCGCAGCGATTGAAGCGCGTGCCAGTGGCGCGCAGGTGCTGCTGCTGGAAAAGAACGCCGAGCTTGGCGGCTCCACGGCCTGGTCGATCGGCTCGGTGAGTGCGACCCAGACGCCGCACCAAAAAAAGCGCGGCGTAGTGGACAACCCGCACGACCACTGGGCCGACATGCCGGGTTTTGCCGGCGACATGGCCTGGCGCGACAACGATGGCTTGCGCAAAATTTTGTGCGACGAGATGCCCGACACCTTCCAGTGGCTGCTCGACTCGGGCGTGCGTTTCATGGGCCCCATGCCCGAGCCGCCGCACCGCCAGCCGCGCATGCACAACGTGTTGCCCAATTCGCGCTCCTTCATCTACCACCTGAGCCGCCGTGCGCGTCGCGCGGCGGTGGACATCCGCACCGGCATGGCCGTGCAAGAAATCCTGCGCGAGGGCGATCGCATCGTGGGCGTGCGCGCACAAGGCCCGCAGGGTCCGGTGCGGTTGCTGGCGCGCGGCGGCGTGGTGCTGGCCGCAGGCGACTTCACCAACGACCCGGTGTTCAAAGCGCGCTTCATGGGGCCGCAAGAAGCCAAGGTGGAGGGCGTGAACCAAACCGCCACCGGCGACGGCCAGCGCATGGCCGAAGCGCTCGGTGCGCGCATCCTCAATGGCGACTTGGCGCTGGGGCCGGAGATCCGCTTCATTGCCCCGGCCAAGGAAAACTTCATGCGCCGTCTGCCCCCCTGGCGCTGGCTGGCCGTGTTCATGGAATGGTCGCTGGACCATTTGCCGGCGTCCTTGCTGCGGCCCTTCATGATGAAGTTCCTCACCACCACGCTGGCACCGTCGCTGGCCTTGTTCGAGGCCGGTGCCCTGCTGGTCAACCCGCAAGGCGAGCGCTTTGGCAGCGAGTTGGACAAGCCGGCCTGGCGACTGCCCGACCAACCGGGCAAAGTGGGCTACATCTTGATTGACCAAGAACTCGCGCAGCGCTTTTCAGCTTGGCCTCATTTCGTCTCCACCGCGCCCGGCATCGCCTATGCCTATGTGCCCGATTACCTGCGCAACCGCCCCGACGTGAGCGTACAGGCGGAGACGCTGGACGAACTTGCCGGCAAATTAGGCATGCACCCCGAGAACCTGCGCGCCAGCGTGGCCAGCGCCACGGTGAAACCTTTCGCGCCGGGTCCGGTGGTAGCGCTCGGTCCGGTACGATCCATCTTTGTGCACAGCGAAGGCGGCCTGGCGGTGGATGCGCACCACCGTGTGCTGGACGCGCAGAACCAGGCTTTGCCGGGTTTGTATGCGGCCGGCTCCACAGGGCAGGGCGGCTTGCTGTTGCGCGGTCACGGCCACCATTTGGCCTGGGCTTTTGTATCGGGTCGGCGTGCGGGGCGTGAGGCTGCGCGCGCTGCTCTGCAAGGAAATTCAAAACAATGATCGATGTGTTGGTGATTGGTGGCGGCAATGCCGCCTTGTGTGCAGCGCTCATGGCGCGCGAAGCCGGGGCCTCGGTCTTGCTGCTTGAAGCCGCTCCGCGCGAATGGCGCGGCGGCAATTCCGGCCACACCCGCAACCTGCGTTGTATGCACGACGCGCCGCAAGACGTGCTGGTGGATGCCTATACCGAAGAAGAGTACTGGCAAGACTTGCTCAAGGTGACGGGCGGATTGACCGACGAACACCTGGCGCGCCTGACCATTCGGGCTTCCAGCACCTGCCGTGACTGGATGCGCAAGCATGGCGTGCATTTCCAGCCGCCACTCTCGGGCGCTTTGCATGTGGCGCGTACCAACGCCTTTTTCATGGGAGGCGGCAAGGCCTTGGTCAATGCCTTTTACCGCAGCGCAGAACAACTGGGTGTTCAGATTCGCTACAACAGCCCGGTCGACCGGCTCGATCTGGTGGACGGTGAATTCAAGGCGGCGTATGTGGGTGATGAGCGCATCGAAGCACGCGCCTGCGTGCTGGCCGCTGGCGGCTTTGAGTCCAACCTGGACTGGATGCGCGAGGCCTGGGGTCAAAACGAGCGCGGCGAATGGCCGGCCGACAACTTCCTGATTCGCGGCACCCGCTACAACCAAGGCGTGCTGCTCAAGCACATGATGGCGCAAGGGGCCGACATGATCGGCGACCCTTCGCAATCGCATTGCGTGGCGATTGATGCGCGTGCCCCTTTGTACGACGGCGGTATTTGCACCCGCATCGACTGTGTGTCGCTGGGTGTGGTGGTCAACCGCGACGCCGAACGCTTTTACGACGAAGGTGAAGATTTCTGGCCCAAGCGCTACGCGATCTGGGGTCGTCTGGTTGCGCAGCAGCCGGGCCAGATTGCTTACTCCATCATCGACGCCAAGGCGGTGGGCCGCTTCATGCCGCCGGTGTTCCCCGGGGTGAAAGCGAACAGCCTGCCCGAACTGGCCCGCGCCATTGGCTTGGACGAAACCACCTTCATGCAAACCCTGAACGACTACAACGCCGCCTGTAAGGTGGGCACCTTTGACCACACCGCGCTGGACGACTGCCACACCGAGGGCGTGCAGCCGGCCAAAACGCACTGGGCGCTTCCCATCGACACGGGGCCCTTCTATGCCTACGCAGTTCGACCGGGCATCACCTTCACCTACCTGGGCCTCAAAGTGAACGACCAAGCCGCCGTGCATTTCGGCGGTCAAGCCAGCGACAACCTGTTTGTGGCCGGCGAAATGATGGCCGGCAATGTGCTGGGCAAGGGCTACACAGCCGGGGTGGGCATGTCCATCGGCACGGCGTTTGGCCGCATCGCCGGCACGCAGGCGGCAAAGGCGGCGAAGGCCGCTGTCACCGTGAAGGAGGCGCGCCGTGCAGTCGCTTGAAGCCCTGGCCAACGAAGCCCGCGCGCTGGCGCAAGGCGAGCCGCTTCCCCATTCACCTGAAGCCGAGGTGGCGCGTCAATTGCAGATTTGCAATGCCTGCCGCTACTGCGAAGGCTTTTGTGCCGTGTTCCCGGCCATGACGCGCCGGCTGGAATTCGGTCAGGCCGACATCCATTACCTGGCAAACCTGTGCCACAACTGTGGCGCGTGTTTGCATGCCTGCCAGTACGCACCGCCGCACGAGTTTGCGGTCAATGTGCCCCAGGCCATGGCCCGGGTGCGTTTGCAGACCTACACCGAATTCGCCTGGCCGCGCGCCTTGGGCGTCTTGTACCAGCGCCATGGCGTGTTCTTGAGTCTGGCGCTGGCACTGGCCTTGGCCGGTTTCCTGATGGCAGCCATGCAGCGCCAGGGCCCGGTGCTGGCCGCGCCGGCCGACTTCAACTTTTACAGCCTGTTCCCGCACAACCTGCTGGTGGCCCTGTTCGCCCCGGTGTTTCTGTGGGCGGTGGTGGCGCTGGGCATTGGCTTGCGGCGTTTCTGGCGCGAGATCACGCCCGGCGACAGCGCGGCGGTGAACGCCGTGCGCGGTGCTGCCAGTCTTGAGGCGGCGCATGACGCGTTGCGCCTGAAGTATCTGGACGGTGGACACGGCCAAGGCTGCAACAACGAAGACGACGCCTGGACCTTGATGCGCCGGCGCATGCACCACGCCACTTTTTATGGCTTCATGCTGTGCTTTGCCGCGACCAGTGTGGCCACGTTGATGCATTACCTGGGTGGCGCACCCGCGCCCTACGATCTGCCGAGCTTGCCCAAGCTGTTGGGCGTAGCCGGCGGCTTGAGCTTGTTGGTGGGCACGGCTGGTTTGGGCTGGTTGAATTGGCGGCGTCATCCCTCGCAAGGCGACGCTGCTCAAAAAACCATGGACCGGGGTTTCATTGCGCTGCTGTTCTTCACCAGCCTCACCGGCCTGGCTTTATGGCTGGCGCGTGGCACGGCGCTCATGCCGGTGACGCTGGCACTGCACTTGGGCGTGGTGATGGCTTTGTTTCTCACCCTGCCGTACGGCAAGTTCGCGCACGGCTTTTTCCGCGGCGCTGCCTTGCTCAAATGGTCGCTGGAAAAACGCCTGCCGAGTCAACTCAAATTGGGCGACGACTGAACGCTGGAGGCACTGCCGGCTTCGTGCCGGCGAGCGCGCGGTGCTTTAGCGGGCTTGCAGCGCCTGGACGCTCGGGTCGGTGAAGACTGTCTCCAACGGGTAACGCTGGCCGCGCAAGAAATCTTCCATGCAGCGCAGCACCAGCGGGCTGCGGTGACGGTCTGCGCTGGCGCGTACCTCGTCGGGCGACATCCACACGGTGCGCACGATGCCGGTGTCCAGGCTGCGGCCCGCCAGCACCGGCCCGAGTTCGCCACAAAAAGCAAAGCGCAGGTAAGTGATGTCTTCCACCGCAGGTGACTCAGGGCGCTCCCGTTGAAAGCGCGACAGGTAAATGCCCACCAGCGCTGTCGGGGTGAAGGTGTGCGTGGTTTCTTCCAATGCTTCGCGCGCGCAGCCTTCGGCAGGTGATTCGCCCGGGTCGAGGTGACCCGCGGGGTTGTTCAGACGAAGGCCCTCCGGGGTCATTTCTTCAATCAGCAAAAATTGGCCGTCGCGCTCGATGATGGCGGCGACCGTGGCACTGGGTTTCCATCGTGTATCCATGCGCGCATTATCCGCAACCGTGCCAGCGCGCTGGCAGAAGTCCCCAAAACCTGATGCTGCTCAATTTCTTGCAAAAAAAGTCGGGTAAGCTTGCGGTAAGACTGGGGTCTTGCCCGGCTAAATGGTTCAGAATCTTCAGCTCAGACAATAACGAGGAGCCATCCCATGCTGATAGGCGTACCAGCCGAAACACTGGCAGGTGAAACACGGGTTGCCGTCACCCCCGAGACGGCCAAAAAACTCAAGGCCTTGGGCCACACCATTCGGGTTCAATCCGGCGCGGGCCTGGCCGCCAGCGTCACCGACGAGGCCTATGTCGCCGCCGGTGCAGAGATCACCGACGCGGCCGGTGCGCTGGCGTGCGAGATGGTGCTCAAAGTGCGCAGCCCCAGCGACACCGAAGCCGCCCGCATGAAGCCGGGCAGCACCGTTATCGGCATGCTCAACCCCTTTGATGCCGTCGGCTTGCAGCGACTGGCAGCGGCTCAGCTGACCGGCTTCGCGCTGGAGGCCGCACCGCGCACCACCCGCGCGCAAAGCATGGACGTGTTGTCCTCGCAGGCCAATATCGCCGGCTACAAGGCGGTGATGATGGCGGCCGACAAATACCAGCGCTTCTTCCCCATGCTGATGACGGCGGCCGGTACGGTCAAGGCCGCGCGCGTGGTGATTTTGGGCGTGGGTGTGGCCGGCTTGCAGGCCATCGCCACCGCCAAGCGATTGGGCGCGGTGATCGAAGCCTCTGATGTGCGTCCTTCTGTGAAGGAACAGATCGAGTCGCTGGGCGGCAAATTCATTGAGGTGTCTTACGACACGCCCGAAGAAAAAGAAGCGGCCGTGGGCGTGGGTGGTTACGCCAAGCCCATGCCGGCGAGCTGGCTGGCGCGTCAGCAAATTGAAGTGGCCAAGCGCGTAGCGCTGGCCGACATCGTGATCTCCACCGCCTTGATCCCCGGACGCGCAGCGCCCACCCTGATCACCGAAGAGATGGTCAAGTCCATGAAGCCGGGCTCGGTCATTGTGGACATTGCCGCGGGCAAAGGCCCCGAGGGCGGCGGCAATTGCCCGCTGTCCGAAGCTGACAAGATTGTGGTGAAACACGGCGTGACCTTGATTGGCGAGACCAACCTGCCCGCTTTGGTGGCAGCCGACGCGTCGGCCCTGTACGCGCGCAATGTGCTGGACTTCCTCAAGCTGCTCATCACCAAGGAAGGCACCTTGAACATCGACATGAACGATGACATCGTGGCCGCCTGTCTGATGACGCAAAACGGCGACGTCAAGCGCAAATAAAAGGACAACATCATGGACGCAGTTTCTCCCACCATCATCAACCTGATCATCTTCGTGCTGGCTATCTATGTGGGCTACCACGTGGTGTGGACGGTCACGCCGGCTTTGCACACGCCGCTCATGGCGGTGACCAACGCCATTTCTGCCATCGTCATCGTGGGCGCCATGCTGGCGGCTGCCTTGACCGAAACCACCTTGGGTAAAACCATGGGCGTGCTGGCCGTGGCGCTGGCCGCGGTCAATGTGTTCGGCGGCTTTTTGGTGACCCGGCGCATGCTGGAGATGTTCAAGAAGAAAGAGAAAAAAGCCCCGCTGGTTGCCAAGGGAGACGCCAAATGAGCATGAACCTCGTCACCCTGTTGTACCTCTTCGCCAGCGTCTGTTTCATTCAGGCGCTCAAGGGCTTGAGTCATCCCACGACGTCCATTCGCGGTAATTTGTTCGGCATGATCGGTATGGCCGTGGCCACGCTCACCACCGCGGCGCTGATCGTGGAAACGTCCGGCGGCAACCTCACCGGTCTGGGCTGGGTGGTGTTGGGCGTGGTGTTGGGCGGCAGTGCCGGCGCCATCATGGCCAAGCGCGTCGAGATGACCAAGATGCCCGAACTCGTGGCCTTCATGCACAGCATGATCGGCTTGGCGGCAGTCTTCATCGCCATTGCGGCGGTGGCTGAGCCCTACGCGCTGCTACACGGCCTGAGCAAGGGCGACCCCATCCCTGCCGGCAACCGCTTGGAGTTGTTCCTGGGTGCGGCCATCGGCGCGATCACCTTCAGCGGCTCGGTTATTGCCTTTGGCAAGCTCTCGGGCAAGTACAAGTTCCGACTGTTCCAAGGCGCGCCGGTCACCTTCCCCGGTCAGCACAAGCTCAACTTGGTGCTGGGCCTGGCCACGCTGGGCCTGGGCCTGACCTTCATGGTCACCGAGAGCTGGCCCGCGTTTTTTGCGATGCTGGCGCTGGCCTTTGTGATGGGTGTGCTCATCATCATCCCGATCGGCGGCGCCGACATGCCGGTGGTGGTGTCCATGCTCAACAGCTACTCGGGCTGGGCAGCGGCGGGCATCGGCTTTTCGCTGAACAACTCCATGCTCATCATCGCGGGCTCGCTGGTGGGGTCTTCGGGCGCCATCCTGAGCTACATCATGTGCAAGGCCATGAACCGTTCGTTCTTCAACGTCATTCTGGGCGGCTTCGGGGGTGAGGCCGGTACTGCGGCAGCGGGTGCTGCGGTTCAGCGCACGGTCAAGAGCGGCAGCGCCGATGACGCCGCTTTTGTGCTGAGCAATGCCGAGACCGTGGTGATCGTGCCCGGTTACGGACTGGCCGTGGCGCGCGCCCAGCATGCCGTCAAGGAACTGGCGCAAAAGCTCACCGACAAAGGCATCACCGTCAAGTACGCCATTCACCCGGTGGCCGGTCGCATGCCAGGCCACATGAACGTGTTGCTGGCCGAGGCTGAAGTGCCCTATGACCAGGTGTTTGAGATGGAAGACATCAATGGCGAATTCGGCCAGGTGGATGTGGCCATCATTCTGGGCGCCAACGACGTGGTCAACCCGGCCGCGCATGTGAAAGGCAGCCCGATTTACGGCATGCCAATTCTGGAAGCTTACAAAGCCAAGACCGTGATCGTTAACAAGCGTTCCATGGCCGCGGGTTATGCGGGTCTGGACAATGAATTGTTCTACATGGACAAGACCATGATGGTGTTTGGCGACGCCAAAAAGGTTGTCGAAGACATGGGCAAAGCCATCGAATCCTGATGGGTTGATGGCGCATCTGAAAAACCGCAATGGGCAACCAGCGCGGTTTTTTTAATAAAAAAACAGGAGATCAAACTATGAACACCGATCGCATCTGGCTGAGCAGCTACCCCTCGGGCGTGCCCTACGACGTGCCCGACTCGCCCTATCCCTCGCTGGTGTCTTTGATGGAAGAGAGTTTTCGCCAGTACGGCGATCGGGTGGCCTACAGCTTCATGGGTGCAAACCAAACTTTTGCGCAAACCGATCGGCTGAGCCAGGCCTTTGCTGCGTATTTGCAAGGGCTGGGTCTGAACAAAGGCGATCGGGTGGCCATCATGATGCCCAATGTCCCGCAGTACCCGGTGGCCGTGGCCGCTATTTTGCGAGCGGGCTATGTGGTGGTCAACGTCAATCCGCTGTACACACCGCGTGAGCTGGAGCACCAACTCAAGGACGCCGGCGCCAAAGCGATTGTCATCATCGAAAACTTCGCCAACACTTTGCAAAAATGTATTGCGGCCACACCCGTGCAGCATGTGGTGTTGTGCGCCATGGGCGACCGGTTGGGTCTGCTCAAAGGGGCGCTGGTGAATCTGGTGGTGCGCCAGGTCAAGAAGCTCGTGCCTGCGTTTGACCTGCCCGGTGCGGTGCGTTTCAACGACGCCATCGCCGCGGGCGCACGTGCTGAGTTGCAGCGCCCCACCATCCTGCCCGACGACGTGGCGGTCTTGCAGTACACCGGTGGCACCACCGGCGTGTCCAAGGGCGCGGTGCTGCTGCACCGGAACATCATTGCCAACCTGCTGCAGTCGCAGGCCTGGAACGAGCCGGTGGTGAGCAAGGTGCCCGCCCACGAGCAACTCACCACCGTGTGCGCTTTGCCGCTGTACCACATCTTCGCGTTCACCGTGGGCATGATGCTGTCCATGCGTACCGGCGGGCGGCTGATTTTGATTCCCAACCCGCGTGATTTGCCGGCCGTGTTCAAGACTTTGTCCAAAGAGGTGTTCCACAGCTTCCCCGCGGTCAACACCTTGTTCAACGGGCTGGCCAACCACCCGGACTTCAACACGGTGGACTGGAGCAACCTCAAAGTGTCATTGGGCGGCGGTATGGCCGTGCAAGGCGCGGTGGCCAAGTTGTGGCTGCAAAAAACCGGCTGCCCGATTGTGGAAGGCTACGGTTTGTCGGAGACCAGCCCGTCGGCCAGTTGCAACCCGGTGACGGTCACCGAGTTCACCGGAACCATCGGCGTGCCTTTGCCGGGCACCTGGATGAAAATTCTGGACGACGATGGCCGCGACGTGGCGCAGGGCCAACCGGGCGAAATTGCCATCAAGGGCCCCCAGGTCATGGCCGGTTACTGGCAGCGCCCGGACGAGACCGCCAAGGTCATGACGGCCGATGGCTATTTCAAATCCGGCGATGTGGGCATCATGGACGAGCGCGGTTTCTTCCGCATCGTGGACCGCAAGAAAGACATGATTCTGGTGAGCGGCTTTAACGTCTACCCCACTGAGGTGGAAGATGTGGTGGCCGCCTTGCCCGGCGTGCTGGAGTGCGCTTGTGTCGGCATTGCCGACCCGCAAAGCACCGAGGCGGTGAAGCTGTTTGTGGTTCGCAAAGACCCGAGCCTGACCGAAGAGCAAGTGCGCGCTTATTGCCGTGAGAACCTCACCGGCTACAAGCAACCCAAGGTCATCGAGTTCCGCAACGAACTGCCCAAGACCCCGGTGGGCAAAATTTTGCGTCGTGAACTGCGCGACCCCCGCTGAGCCGACGTCACTAAAGACCGCCTGGTGAGCACGGCGATTCTCAGCGCGCTGGCGCAGGAGCAGCAAGGTCTGTTGGAACTGATGGACCAACCGCGTTGCGTGCACCGCGCCGGGCGCGAATTCTGGCTGGGTGCGCTGCACGGCCAGCCCGTGGTGCTGGCGCTGTCGCGCATTGGTAAAGTCGCGGCGGCCACCACGACCACCACGGTGATCGAAGCTTTTGGCGCGCAGCGGGTCGTGTTCACCGGCGTGGCCGGCGGGGTGGCGCCGGGCGTGCACGTGGGCGATGTGGTGGTGGCCAGCGAGTTCGTGCAACACGACATGGACGCCTCGCCCCTGTTCCCCCGCTATGAAGTGCCCTTGTACGGACGGGAGCGTTTTGCGTGCGACCCCGACCTGACGGCCTTGCTGGTGAAGGCTTCGCGCGCCGGCTTGCTGCAGCTCAATGCGGCGCGAGACAGCGGCGCAGGTGCGGTCCCGCTTGTCGTGCACCAGGGTTTGATCGCCAGTGGTGACCGCTTTGTGTCTGCAGCCGAAGAGTTACGCCTTTTGCAACAGGCGCTGCACAGCGCGGGCCACCCGCCCCTGGCCGTGGAAATGGAAGGCGCCGCAGTGGCGCAAGTGTGT
>CANGMW010000077.1 GCA_947454695.1 Comamonadaceae bacterium
ATTTGAAATGCTTTGGTTTTTTTGCTCTCAACTTGCTAGGCTTGATCAACCTGAGTGCGCAGGCTTCAGCAATTGAAACCGTTTTCACACTACAAGCCCCGAACGGTCAATGGGTGGTTCGTGCTTTAACGCATGCGACACATTGCCCCACCATTCAATGGGACAACCAAGCGCCCCTACCCATGTCCCTGCGGGCCGCGCAAGCCACCCTGCTGGCACGCCCCGCTGTGGCGGCAGCGGACAAGAAGCCCGTCGTGTTCGATGTGACGACTTGCGAGAGCACCTGGCCCGCACACGCCAAAGCCGCCACAGTGGAAGGTACCGTTGTACCGGCGCCGCCCCGAGAGATCCGGCGCATGCTGATCGTGGCCGACACAGGGTGCCGCATGAAGGCAGCAGACCAAGCTTTTCAAGACTGCAACGACCCCCGGCAATGGCCGTTTGCTGAAGTCGCCCAGAGTGCGGCCAAACTTCAAGCCGATTTGGTCGTGCACATCGGCGACATCCACTACCGAGAAAGCCCGTGCCCTCTTGGGCGAGCAAGTTGCGCGAATGCCACTTGGGGTTATGGCTGGGATGCCTGGCGGGATGATTTTTTCAAGCCCGCCGCCCCACTGCTGGCCAGCGCGCCTTGGCTGTTTGTGCGCGGCAACCATGAGTCGTGCGCGCGTGCCGGCCAAGGCTGGTTCCGGTTTTTGGATGCCCTGCCCTTGACGACACAGCGTAGCTGCAATGATCCGGCAGATGATGTGCACGGTGATTTTTCAGAGCCGTTTGCCGCAGCGATTGATACCAACACCCAGTTCATCGTGTTTGATTCTTCAAAAACAGCTTGGCGGCCTTACGCCCCCACTGATCCGGCGTTTGTGAAGTACCAGGCGCAACTCAAGACGGTGGAGCAGTTGGTCAAGCAAAAACCTGAGAGTTTTTTCATCAACCACCATCCCCTCTTGGCCGCAACCCCAGTGAAAGATCCGGCCACCTTCAGCGCAGGGGGCAATGAGGGATTGCTCTCGGTGTTTGCCGCGCATTCGCCCGAACGCCTGTTCCCGCCAGGCGTGACTCTGGCGCTGCACGGTCACATCCATATGTTTGAATCATTAAGTTTTAAAAGCAACCATCCAGCGTCTTTGGTGCTGGGCAATTCGGGTTCGCAAAACGAAATGGTCCCGCCCAAAACCATCGGGCCGGCAGACCGGGTTTACAAAAATGCGGTGGTCAACCACTACGCCGCAAGCGCCGAGTATGGCTTTGCCACGCTCGACCGCGTGGGCGATACGCAATCCGGCTCGTGGTTATTGACGGAATACAACACGCAAGGACAAGCGGTCATTCTGTGCCGCATTCAGGCGGGGAAAAGTGTTTGCAATAAGACGGTCGCTGCCACTGCGCAATGACGAAGAAGATGCGGTCTTACCCAGACCTCTCGCCATGATCGGCAACGTTTTCGATAAGCCAAAGCAAAAAGCCACCCGAAGGTGGCTTTTTGCTTTGTATGGTGGGCGATACATGGATCGAACATGTGACCCCTGCAGTGTGAATGCAGTGCTCTACCGCTGAGCTAATCGCCCTGAATTTGTGCCGACCTGCTAAACAGGTTTGAGCTTCAGGAAAGCCTGTGATTATGCCATATTTTTAGCAGCAGATCGCCACACGGTTTTGCCGTCGCTCGATTTATCCAATTGGGCCAGCACCGCTTCGTGGGCTTGCACTTCCTGCTCGTTGGCGCGCAGCACCGGCAGCACAAAGCTGGACAGGTCGACACGGCCCACTGCACCGGGTGCTTGCGCCTCATCGGCCACCTCCATGAGCAAGGCGTCCTGGCCGCGGGTGAGATTGATGTACACATCGGCCAGCAGTTCGGCGTCCAACAAAGCGCCGTGCAAAGTACGGCCGGAATTGTCCACGCCGAGCCGATCACACAGGGCGTCCAGCGAGTTGCGCTTGCCGGGGTACATCTCTTTGGCCATGACCAGGGTGTCGGTCACATTGGCCACGATGGATTTGAACAGCGGCTTGCCTACCAGCTCCAGCTCTTTGTTCAAAAAGCTGATGTCAAACTGCGCGTTGTGGATGATGATGTCGGCATCGCGCAGGTAGTCCATCAACTCATTGGCCACCGCGCCGAATTTAGGCTTGTCGCGCAAAAATTCGTTGCTGATCCCGTGCACCTTGAGCGCGTCCTCATGGCTGTCACGCTCGGGATTGAGGTAGAAGTGCAAGTTGTTTCCGGTCAACTTGCGGTTGACCATTTCCACGCAGCCGATTTCAATGATGCGGTCGCCGTTATCAGCGGACAGGCCAGTGGTTTCTGTGTCGAGAAAAATTTGACGCATGGTTCAGGTGCTCAAGCGTGGTGATTAATGATTCTCTTTGGCGTGGTTAATCGAGTATTTCGGGATCTCCACCACCACATCCTGCTGGGCCAGATACGCCTGACAGCTCAGACGTGACTGCGGCTCAAGACCCCAGGCGCGGTCCAGCAGGTCTTCTTCGTTTTCATCGGGCTCGTTGAGGGAGGCATAGCCCTCACGCACGATGACATGGCAGGTCGTGCAGGCGCAGCTCATGTCGCAGGCGTGTTCGATGTTCACGCGGTTGTCCAGCATGGCCTCGCAGATCGAAGTGCCTGCGGGAGCCGAAATCTCCATGCCCTTAGGGCAGTACTCGGGATGCGGAAGTATTTTGATGATGGGCATGGTGAGTCCTCAAACCGTTGCGATGTTTTTGCCGGCCAGCGCTTTTTGAATGCCGCTGTTCATACGCATGGCGGCAAAGGCTTCGGTGCCTTTGGCCAATGCGTCGGTGGCGGCTTCCACCGTCGCCGCGTCGGGTGATTTTTTCTGTTCGTGAAGTGTGGCCATGAGCGCGTCAATCTTGGCGCGTTCATCGTTGTCGAGTAAATGTCCGTCGGCATTCAATGCGCTGTGGGTCGCCAGCAGCATGCGCTCGGCATCCACCCTCGCCTCGACCAGCGCACGTGCGCGCATGTCTTCTTGCGCGGTGGCGAAGCTGTCTTGGAGCATGCGGGCAATTTGCTCATCGCCCAGGCCATAGGACGGCTTGACATCGATCTGCGCCTGCACGCCGCTGATGAGTTCTTTGGCGCTGACCTGCAACAGGCCGTCGGCATCCACGGTGAAGGTGACGCGGATGCGCGCCGCACCGGCGGCCATCGGCGGGATACCACGCAGCTCAAATCGCGCCAGGCTGCGGCAATCGGCCACCAGGTCACGCTCGCCCTGCACCACATGCAAAGCCAGCGCCGTTTGGCCGTCCTGGTACGTGGTGAAGTCCTGCGCCATCGCGGTCGGGATGGTCTGGTTACGCGGCACGATGCGCTCGACCAGCCCCCCCATGGTCTCGATGCCCAGCGAGAGCGGGATCACGTCCAGTAGCAAGAGGTCGCCCGCGGGGTTGTTGCCCGACAGTTGATTGGCCTGAATGGCCGCGCCCAAGGCCACCACCTCATCCGGGTTGAGGTTGACCAAAGGCTCGCGCCCGAAAAACTCGCCCACCACGCGGCCAATGTGCGGCATGCGGGTGGAGCCACCGACCATCACCACGCCTTGGACGTCGGACACGCTCAACTGGGCATCGCGCAGGGCTTTGCGAACAGCGGTCATGGTGCGTGCGGTGAGTGCGGCGGTGCAGGCTTCAAACTGCGCGCGCTGCGCTTTGAGTTGAACCTGCCCCGCGCTCAGACTGAAGTTGACCGCCACCTCGTCCTGCGCGGAGAGCGCTTCTTTGCAGGCTCGGGCCTGAGCCATCAATACCGCTTGGTCTTGCGCGCCTTGTACTTGAACGCCGGACTGCGCCAGCAGCCAATCGGCCAAAGCACGGTCGTAATCGTCGCCGCCTAATGCGGAGTCGCCACCGGTGGCGATGACTTCAAACACGCCTTGGGTGAGTCGAAGAATAGAAATATCGAAGGTGCCGCCGCCCAAATCGTAGATGGCATAGACCCCTTCACTGGCGTTGTCCAGGCCATAGGCGATGGCAGCAGCGGTCGGCTCATTGATCAGGCGAAGCACATTGAGACCCGCCAGTTGGGCCGCATCCTTGGTGGCCTGGCGCTGGGCATCGTCAAAGTACGCGGGCACGGTGATGACGGCGCCATACAAATCGTCGTTGAAGGTGTCTTCAGCGCGGTAGCGCAGCGTGGCGAGGATTTCGGCACTCACCTCGACCGGACTTTTGTCGCCGGCGCGCGTGGCAATTTTCACCATGCCGGGCGCGTCAAGCAATGCATAGGGACTGTGCGACGCGTCGGCCACGTCGTCGCGTCCGCGGCCCATGAGCCTTTTGACCGAGGCGATGGTGTTGGCCGGGTCTTGCGTTTGATGCGCCAAAGCCTCATGGCCAATTTGGCGACCGCCCCCTTCGAGGTAGCGCACCACCGAGGGCAAGATCATTCGGCCCTGCGCATCGGGCAGGCATTCGGCAACGCCGTGGCGCACCGCAGCCACCAGCGAGTGCGTGGTGCCCAGGTCAATACCGACGGCAATACGCCGTTGGTGCGGGTCGGGCGCCTGCCCGGGTTCGGAGATTTGAAGAAGCGCCATAAATTAAAAAATCGTTCCCACTATTGTGGCTTGTTCATGGAGCTGGCTTAAGAGGGCATTTGATCGAAACGCTGCGACAAGTCTTGTGCGAAACGTTCGATGAACATGAGCGCACGCACTTGGCTCACAGCCCCGGGGTAGTCATGGCTTTGATCCATCAGCTGCTCACAGGTCTGCAATAGCTGCTGGCGCGTGTGCCGCACTTCAGAATCGATGGCATCCAATTCCGCTTGCGTGGCGGCGTCATCCATCGCCTCACGCCAGCCCATTTGCTGCATGAGAAATTCAGCCGGCATGGCGGTGTTGTTTTCGGCGTTCACCGGCGCACCATTGAGTTCGCACACATAAGCGGCGCGCTTGAGCGGGTCTTTGAGACGTTGATAAGCTTCGTTGATGCGCACCGACCACTGCATAGCCACCCGTTGGGCCGCAGCGCCTTGCGCGGCAAACTTGTCGGGGTGCGCCTGGCGTTGCAGGTCTTTCCAGCGCGCGTCGATGACGGCGCGGTCCTGTGCGAATTGCCGCTTCAGCCCGAACAGCTCAAAGTCGTCGGATTGGAGGTTCACACGCGGAACGACTCGCCGCAACCGCAACGGTCTCTCTCGTTGGGGTTGTTGAAGCGAAAGCCCTCGTTCAGGCCCTCGCGCACGAAATCCAACTCTGTGCCGTCGATGTAAGACATGCTCTTGGGATCGACCAGCACTTTGATGCCTTGGTCTTCAAACACGACATCTTCGGGCGCAAATTCGTCCACATATTCCAGCTTGTAGGCCAGGCCGGAACATCCGGTGGTCTTCACACCCAGTCGCACACCCACGCCCTTGCCGCGCTTGGCAAGGTAGCGATGGACGTGGCGGGCAGCAGCTTCAGTCAGGGTAACAGCCATGGTGTTCGAGTTAGGGCTAAGCGAGATGAATAAGGAAATTAAGCCGCGTGTTTTTTCTTGTAGTCGTCCACGGCCGCTTTGATCGCGTCTTCGGCGAGGATGGAGCAATGGATCTTGACGGGCGGCAGGGCCAGCTCTTCAGCGATCTGGCTGTTTTTGAGCGCAGCGGCTTGGTCCAACGTTTTGCCTTTGACCCATTCCGTCACCAGCGAAGACGACGCAATGGCCGAGCCACAACCGTAGGTTTTGAAGCGCGCGTCTTCGATCACACCGGTTTGCGGGTTGACCTTGATCTGCAACTTCATCACGTCGCCGCAGGCGGGCGCGCCCACCATGCCGGTACCGACCGACTCATCACCTTTGTCAAACGAGCCCACATTGCGCGGGTTCTCGTAGTGATCCACTACTTTTTCAGAGTAAGCCATAACAATTTCCTTTAGTTCAGTGAGCAGCCCATTGAATGGTGCTCAGGTCAACGCCGTCTTTGAACATTTCCCACAAGGGGCTGAGTTCACGCAGTTTGTTCACGTTTTCGCGAATGGTGGCGATGGCGTAGTCGATCTCTTCTTCGGTGGTGAAGCGACCGATCGTCATGCGCAAGCTGCTGTGGGCCAGCTCATCGCTGCGGCCCAGGGCACGCAACACATAGCTGGGCTCCAAACTGGCCGAGGTACAGGCCGAGCCGCTGCTCACTGCCAAACCTTTGATGCCCATGATGAGTGACTCACCTTCCACATAGTTGAAGCTGATGTTCAGGTTGTGTGGCACGCGGTGTGTCAGGTGGCCGTTGACGAACACCTCTTCCATGTCTTTAAAGCCATCTAGCAAACGCTGTTGCAAAGCCTTTGCTTTGGCGTTGTCTTGCGCCATCTCCAGGCGTGCAATGCGAAACGCTTCGCCCATGCCTACGCACTGGTGGGTCGGCAACGAGCCCGAGCGCATGCCGCGCTCATGGCCACCGCCGTGCATTTGCGCTTCTAAGCGCACGCGCGGTTTGCGGCGCACATACAAAGCGCCGATGCCTTTGGGGCCGTAAGTTTTGTGCGAAGCCAGGCTCATCAGATCGACCGGCAGCGTGGACAGGTCAATCGCCACTTTGCCCGTAGCTTGCGCGGCGTCCACATGAAAAATGATGCCCTTCTCGCGGCACATCGCACCGATGCCGGGGATGTCCTGGATCACACCGATTTCGTTATTCACGAACATGACGCTGATCAGAATCGTGTCGGGGCGGATCGCCGCTTTGAGCTTGTCCATGTCCAGCAGGCCATCGGCCTGCACGTCCAGGTAAGTGACCTCAAAGCCCTGACGCTCCAGCTCACGGCAGGTGTCCAGCACCGCCTTGTGCTCGGTCTTGACCGTGATGAGGTGTTTGCCCTTGCCTTGGTAAAAGTGAGCAGCGCCTTTAATGGCCAGGTTGTTGGACTCGGTAGCACCCGACGTCCACACGATCTCGCGGGGATCAGCACCGATCAGCTCGGCCACATCCACGCGGGCTTTTTCAACCGCGGCTTCCGCTTCCCAGCCCCAGGCATGGCTGCGGGAGGCAGGGTTACCGTGGTGCTCGCGCAACCAGGGAATCATGGCATCCACCACGCGCGGGTCACACGGTGTGGTGGCACCGTAATCCATGTAAATCGGGAAATGAGGCGTCGTATCCATATGCTTTAGTTTAAAAAAAACAGTTCAATTCAAAAAAAGGTCAGGCAGCTCACAGCGGCCGGCGCCTGATCCAAGGCGTCTGGACGTTTAAGTTTTGGAAAACGCGTTGCCCAGCGCAAACACCGAGTTGGGCGTGTTCGCCCGCACGGGTTTGCTCACCGGCATGGGCGCAATCGCACGCTTCAAGGTGGGTTTGTCTTCCACCATCACGCCTTTGCCGAGTTGGTCTTGGACCAGCTTGTCCAGCGTCACGGAATCCAAAAACTCCACCATGCGGGCGTTCAGCGAGGACCACAGTTCGTGCGTCATGCAGCGCCCGGCCTCGCCCATGCAGTTTTCTTTACCACCGCAATGGGTCGCGTCAATGGGCTCATCGACCGACAGAATGATGTCGGCCACGGTGATATTTTTCGCTTCACGCGCCAGGGTGTAGCCACCGCCGGGACCGCGCGTGGACTCCACCAACTCTTTACGGCGCAGCTTGCCGAACAATTGCTCCAAGTAGGAGAGCGAAATCTGCTGGCGCTGGCTGATCGCCGCCAGCGTGACCGGGCCATTGCTTTGGCGCAGGGCCAAGTCAATCATGGCTGTGACCGCAAAGCGGCCTTTAGTGGTTAAACGCATCGCCAACTCCTATTCCGACTGAAGAACTCAAGTATAGCAAAAACCCAGCAAATTGCTCGGGTAAGGCCCCAGGTCACCTTACAGGCGGCGTGGGCTTTGGCCCGGCTGGGCATGCAGCTCGGGGACATGGTCGCCCCCCGCCGCGCCAAAGGCCTGTTCCTTGAGTTGTCCGAGTTGGTCGCGCACCCGGGCGGCTTTCTCGAATTCCAGGTTGCGGGCGTGCTCGAGCATGAGTTTTTCCAGCCGCTTGATTTCGCGGGCGACGTCTTTTTCACTCATGTCCTCCACGCGGGCGCGCTGCAGGGCGTCTTGCTCCAGACGATCGGCTTCACGACCGGCCTTTTCGCTGTACACACCATCAATCAGATCACGCACCTGTTTGACGATGGAGCGCGGCGTGATGCCGTTGGCGGTGTTGTGGGCGATTTGCTTGTTACGGCGACGCTCGGTCTCGCCCATAGCCAAGGCCATGGAGTTGGTGATGCGGTCGGCGTACAAAATTGCGCGACCATTGAGGTTTCGGGCAGCGCGGCCGATGGTTTGAATCAGCGAACGCTCGGAGCGCAAAAAGCCCTCTTTGTCGGCGTCCAGAATCGCCACCAGCGACACCTCCGGGATATCCAGCCCCTCGCGCAAGAGGTTGATACCTACCAGCACATCGAAGACGCCCAGACGCAAGTCCCGCAAAATTTCCACCCGCTCGACCGTGTCCACATCGCTGTGCAAATAGCGCACCTTCACACCGTTGTCGGTCAGGTAATCGGTCAGCTGCTCGGCCATGCGCTTGGTCAGCGTGGTGATGAGCACCCGCTCGTGCTTGTCCACGCGGATGCGAATTTCCTGCAAGACGTCGTCCACCTGGTGCGTGGCGGGCCGCACCTCCACCTCAGGGTCGACCAGCCCGGTCGGGCGCACCAACTGCTCCACCACCTGGCCGGTGTGTTCGTTCTCCCAGTTGCCAGGAGTGGCCGAGACAAATACCGCCTGGCGCATCTTGGTCTGAAACTCTTCAAACTTCAGCGGGCGGTTGTCCAAGGCGCTTGGCAGGCGAAAGCCATACTCCACCAGCGTGGTCTTGCGGGCGCGGTCGCCGTTGTACATGCCACCGAACTGGCCGATCAGCACATGGCTCTCGTCCAAAAACATGACCGCGTCTTTGGGCAGGTAGTCGGTCAGCGTGGCCGGCGGCTCGCCCGGCGCGGCGCCCGACAAATGCCGGGTGTAGTTCTCAATGCCTTTGCAGTGGCCGACCTCGGAGAGCATCTCCAGATCAAAGCGGGTGCGCTGCTCCAGCCGCTGGGCTTCCACCAGCTTGCCCATGGACACCAGTTCTTTGGAGCGGTCGGACAACTCGACCTTGATGGTCTCCACCGCGGCCAAGACCCGATCGCGCGGGGTGACGTAGTGGCTGCTGGGGTAGACGGTGAAGCGCGGAATCTTCTGGCGGATCTTGCCGGTGAGCGGGTCGAACAACTGCAGCGACTCGATCTCGTCGTCAAACAACTCGATGCGGATGGCCATCTCGCTGTGCTCGGCGGGGAACACATCGATGGTGTCGCCACGCACCCGGAACTTGCCCCGGGCGAACTCCATGTCGTTGCGCTGGTACTGCATGCGCACCAACTGGGCGATGACATCGCGCTGCCCTACTTTGTCGCCGGCGCGCAAGGTCATCACCATCTGGTGGTAACTCTCGGGCTCGCCAATACCGTAAATGGCCGAGACGGTGGCCACGATCACCACATCGCGCCGCTCCAACACACTCTTGGTACACGACAAGCGCATTTGCTCAATGTGCTCATTGATCGCCGAGTCTTTTTCGATGAACAAATCGCGCTGGGGCACATAGGCTTCGGGCTGGTAGTAGTCGTAGTAGCTGACGAAATACTCGACAGCATTTTTCGGAAAGAACTCACGGAACTCGCTGTACAGCTGTGCGGCCAGGGTTTTGTTGGGCGCAAACACAATGGCCGGACGCCCCAGGCGCGCGATCACATTGGCCATGGTGAAGGTCTTGCCCGAACCGGTCACCCCCAGCAAAGTTTGAAACACCTCGCCGTCGTTGACGCCGGCCACCAACTGCTCAATGGCCGTGGGCTGGTCGCCCGCCGGCTCGTAGGGCAAATACAGCTCAAACGGTGAGCCGGGAAACGTCACAAAACGCCCTGTGCCAGCAGGCGCAGTCTCTGTGCTGGCATCGGGTGCGGGAATATCAATCGGGTCTTGCATGGCCATGGGTGTGTGGGTCCCGCTAAAATGACGGACAACCCAAAAGAATACGCCATTCCCGCTCTGTTTGGGCAATGCTTTGTGCTTTGACCGTTTTGACACGGTCCCCGAATGGCGTACTCGACCCGTGATCCGCAACCCAAGAAGGAACTTTCATGTCCATG
>CANGMW010000078.1 GCA_947454695.1 Comamonadaceae bacterium
ACAGCCGCCACAGCGCCCAGCGGGGCTTCACGCTCATTGAAGTGTTGGTCGCCTTGGGGATTGTGGCGGTCACGCTGATGGCGGGCTTACGCGCGAGTGCCGCTTTGAGCGGGAATGTGGCGCGGCAGTCGGAGCAAATGCTGGCCCAGCTGTGCGCTGAGAACGCGTTGGTCACGCTGCGCTTGTCCAAGCAAATGCCCGCCGTAGGCGAGAGCACCGCGGCTTGCACGCAAGCGGGCCGCCCCTTCACCGTTCGCCTGAACGCCCAGCCCACGCCCAACCCGAATTTTTTACGGGTTGAAGTTCAGGTGCTCAACGAGGGCGAGCAACGCCTGAGTCTGGTCACCGTGGTGGGGCGGCAGTGATGCGCCGTCAACAGGCCGGCTTCACCCTGATTGAGCTGTTGGTGGCCATCGGGGTCATGGCCCTCATGGCCACCTTGAGCTGGCGCAGCCTGGACGGCATGTCACGCACCCAAAACCAAGTGCAAGCGCACAGCGATGCCGTGTTGACGGTGCAAGCGGCGATGGACCAGTGGCGCTTTGACCTGGATGCGCTGGTCGAGCTGGCGCAGACCAAATCGCTGGACTGGGATGGCCGCGCCCTGCGGCTGACGCGCGGCAGCAGCAGCGCGCCGGGTGACGGCGCTTTGGTGGTGGCGTGGTCGGTTCGCAATGTGGCGGGTACGCCGCAGTGGCTGCGCTGGCAGTCGACGCCGGTTCGCACACGCGGCGAATGGCAAAACGCGTGGGACAAGGCCGCGCAATGGGCGCAAAACCCGGGGGATGACGACAAAAAATACGAAGTCCCCTTGATGCCTGTCACGGGGTGGCAAATTTTTTATTTCAGAAATGACGCGTGGAGCAACCCGCTGTCCAGCGATGGCGCCTCTGCCGCGGCATCGGGTACGGCCACAGACGGGCTCGCGCCCGATGGCCTGCGACTGATGCTCACGCTGCCGGACAACGCGGTCCTGCCCGGCGTGCTCACGCGCGACTGGGTGCGCCCCAGCCTCAGCGGGGCCAAATCATGAGGCCAGGCACGCCGCAACAGAGGGGCGCTGCGCTCATCATGGCCATGCTCACGGTGGCGCTGGTCACCAGCCTAGCTGGTCTGGCGCTTTGGCAGCAGTGGCGCAGCGTGGCGGTGGAGACTGCGCAAAAAACCCGACTCCAATCGCTGTGGGTGCTGACCGGCGCACAGGACTGGGCGCGGCTCATCCTGCGTGAAGATGGCCGCTCCGGTGGCCCTGATCATTTGGGCGAGCCGTGGGCGGTGCCGCTGGCGGAAGCCCGGCTGTCGACATTTCTGGCCGCCGACAAAACCGTGCAAGACGATGACCCACTGCTGCCTCAGGCCTTTTTGTCGGGCAGCATCACCGATTTGCAAGGGCGTCTGAATGTGCAAAACCTGGTGGTCGATGGGCAAGTCTCCGAGCCCGATTTGCTCGCTTTTGCCAAACTGTTTGCCCTGCTCAAACTCCCCCCCGAAGAGTTGCAAGTTCTGGTCTACAAGCTGCGCCTGGCCCGCAACACCACCGCCAGTCCGAACGATCAGGGCACGCAGTCCCTACAGCCCTTGCAGCCACAACGCATAGAACAGCTGGGTTGGCTGGGCGTGTCGGCGGCCAGTTTGGCGCGCTTGCAACCCTTCATCACCCTTTTGCCGGTTGCCACCCCCGTGAACTTGAACACCGCCAGCGCTGAGGTCATTTATGCCTGCATCCCGTCATTGACCCTGGCGCAAGCGCAACGCTTGGTCAACCAGCGCCAGCTCCTGCATTTTCAAACGCTGGCCGATGTGAGCAAGGTGGTGGCTGAGACCAACGGCCAGCTGAGCGACGCGCGTCATGGTGTGAAGACTCGGTTCTTTGAAATCCGGGGCCGCTTGCGACAAGACCAGCTGGTGGTCGAACAGCGGGCGGTGGTGCAGCGTGACGATCTGGTCGTCAAGGTGTTGTGGCGCCAAGACGGCGCGCCCACCCCGCTGCCGCCCACCCTACAATGAGCACAACACCCTCTGTATGCGCACGCTGATCATCACCCTGCCTCTGACTTTACCGTCCGAGGCCCTGCCTTGCGAAACCACGCTGATCGATGACAGCGGGGCCATCGTGCGCGCGCAGACGACCCCCTTGGGTCTGCTGCCACAAGCGCAAGGCACCGACGTGGTGGTGCTGGTACCGGTGCAAAAGCTGGCCTGGCACCAGGTGAGCCTGCCGCGGGGCACGCTCGGTCGCGGCTATTTTCAAGAGGCACAGTCACCGCGGCTGCGCACCGTGCTCGAAGGTCTGCTGGAAGACCGTTTGCTGGACGACCCGGCTGAGCTGCACATGGCTTTGCAAGCGCAGGCCCAGACCGAGCAAGCCTGCTGGGTCGCCGTGTGCGACCGCGCCTGGCTGAGTGCGTGGCTGGGCGCGCTGGACCAGGCCGCACAGGCTGTGAGCCGCATCGTGCCCGAGTTGGCGCCCTCCGTGGCAGCTGATGAACAGACTTCAGCGTTGTACGTGATGGGCGCCCCGGAGCGCGCACAGGTGGCCCACGTCAGCACTCAAGGTCTGCGTCTGTTGCCCCTGAACAGCGAGTCGGTGGCCCTGCTGAATGCCGGCCTGCCGGCCGATTCAAATGACTCGTTGGCTGTGTGGGCGGAACCCGGCGTGGCCGAACTGGCCGAACACCTGTTCAAGCAACCCGCGGCCCTGTTGGGCCGCGCGCAACGTGCGGCGCAGGCGCTGCAAAACGGCTGGGATCTGGCCCAATTTGATTTGATGCGTACACGTCGCACCCGCACCCGCAAGCAGCTGCTCCAACTGCTCAACACCCTGTGGCGCTCGCCGGTGTGGCGTCCCGCGCGGTTTGCGTTGTTGGCGCTGGTGCTGGTCAACCTGGTCGGACTCAATTGGCTGGCCGGCGCCCTACACGCCGATCAGGCCAAGCAACAGGCCGCGATCCAAACGGTGCTGCTGAGCACCTTTCCCGACGTGCGCGTGGTGGTGGATGCGCCCGCCCAGATGGCCCGCGCAGTGGCCGATTTACAGCGCCAAAGCGGTACCGCCGCCCGGCACGATCTGGAGACCTTACTCGCGCAGTTTGAACTCGCCGCCCCCGGCTCGGGCGGACCCAAGGCTTTGCGCTACACCGCAGGCGAACTGCAACTGCAGGGCTTATCGCCTGACGCCGCGCCTTTGCGCGACATCACCGCGCGCTTGCAGACCCAAGGCTACAACGCGCGCTGGGACAACAGCACTTTGGTCATCTCCTCGGAGGGTCGCCCATGAAGTGGCCCGAACTGCTCACGCTCGTGCGATCGCGCTGGCAGCAACTCGCACCACGCGAACAATCACTGATCAGCTTCGCAGCGCTTTTGCTCGCTGTGCTGGTGGTCTGGTGGGTGTTGGTGTCGCCGGCCCTGCGGGTGGTGCGCCAGTCCGACCAACAAACGCAAACCTTGCAAGCCCGACTCCAACGCATGCAGTCATTGCAAGCCCAAGCGCAAGCGCTGCAAGGTCGCCCGGTCATCGGTTTTGACGAAGCGGTGCGCGCGCTGGAGCGTGTCACCCAAGACACCCTGGCGGACACGGCACGCCTGACCCTCGTGGGCGAGCGCGCCAGCGTCACCGTGCAAGGCAGCAGCGCCGATGCCCTGTCGCAATGGCTGACCCAAGCCCGCCTCAACGCGCGCGCCGTGCCGCTGGAAGCCCAGCTGCAGCGCGAAGACAGCGATCAAGGCGCCGTCTGGCGCGGCACCTTGGTCCTGGATTTGCCGGGTCGCTGAAGCTTCTATGGCACAGCCCATCAGCCTTTCCAATCCCACCAGTTCCTGGCGCTGGGCGCTGGCCGGCGGCCTGCTCGGCCTGGTCCTCACGCTGGTGATTTGGGCGCCCGCACGCTGGCTCGCAGCCGGCGTGGAGCGGGCCTTGGGTGATCGGGTTCGCCTGAGCGATGTGCGGGGCAGTGTGTGGCAAGGCTCCACCCAGCTCACCCTCACGGCCGGTGCCGGCAGCGTGGACGGGATTTCTCTGCCGGGCAGGCTGGATTGGCAACTTAGTCCCTCTTGGACAGGGGCTGTTGCTCATGTGAGCGCACACTGCTGCATGACCCAGCCGCTTCAAATCCGCCTGGCCGTCGTGGGCCTGAACCGCTTGCAGCTGGCCGTATCGGACGCGGTCTCGCAATGGCCGGCCAGCTTGCTGTCGGGGCTGGGCACCCCCTGGAACACCATCCAAGCCCGCGGTCAACTCCAGCTCAACACCCGGGGCGTGCGTGCCGTGGTGCAAGGCGGCGAAGTACAACTCGAAGGGCAAGTGCAGCTTGACGCGATCAACATGGCCTCGCGCTTGTCGACCTTGCAACCGATGGGCAGTTACCGCTTCACGCTGCAAGGCGGACGCCCCAGCACCGTGGCGCTCACGACCCTGGAGGGCAGTCTTGACCTCTCAGGCCAAGGCCAGTGGGACGCACAGGGCTTGCATTTTCAAGGAGAAGCCAAGGCCAACGCGGACCGCGTGGGAGCTTTGTCCAACCTGCTCAACATCATCGGCCGGCGCGAAGGCGCGCGCGCCATCATCCAAGTGAACTAACACCGGACTCACTGCGTATGACATCCAAACTTTCTCCTCACCCATCGCGCTCGACGCTGGCCCTGGCCATCTCGATGCTGGCCGTGGCCAGCGCCACCGGCTGGACTGAAGGCGCGCAGGCGCAAGGCATGACGGTCACCGAGATCGTTGAAAGCCAGATCACCGCACCCGCACCCACATCTGCCGCCAGCACGCCGGCGGCGACTCCGGCCCGACCCGGCGCACCGATGGCCGCCACGGCTGCACCTTCCCAAGCACCCAAGGGCGCCGCTGCCCGACACAAAAAATCCAATGCGACCGCTGCGGCTCAGGCCAACGCGAGCAGCAGCGTGCGGCGCGGCGAACCCATCACGCTGAACTTCACCAACGCCGACATTGAAGCCGTCGCCCGCACCATGGCCACCTTGACCGGACGCAATGTGGTGGTGGACCCGCGCGTCAAAGGCGTGATCTCGCTGACCACCGAGCGCGCGGTACCACCCGCCGAGGCGTACAGCCAGTTTCTGGCCATGCTGCGCTTGCAAGGCTTCACCGTGGTGAATGCTGCCGGCCTGGACAAGATCGTGCCCGAGGCCGATGCCAAGCTGCAAAGCGGTGAGGTGTTCTCCAGCAATGTGGTGCAAGGCAACCAGATCGCCACACAAATTTTCAAGCTCAATTTTGAAAACGCCAACAACCTGTTGCCGGTATTGCGCCCGCTGATCAGCCCCAACAACACGATCAACGTCAACCCGGGCAACAACTCGCTGGTCATCACCGACTATGGCGACAACCTGCGTCGGCTGGCGCAAATCATTGCGGCCATGGATGTCTCCAACGCCACCGAGGTCGAGGTGATCACGCTCAAGCATGCGCTGGCCATGGACCTGGCGCCCCTGATACTGCGCTTGATGGAGTCCGGCGCCAGCGGCGCGGCACCGGCGGGTGCTGCCGGCGACGGCGCCTTCAAGACCACGCTGATGGCTGAGCCGCGCAGCAATGCGCTCATCCTGCGCGCGGCCAACGGGGCCAAACACGCGCTGGCCAAATCCCTGATTGAGCGACTCGACCGCCCCACTTCGGCCGACGAGAGCGGCAACATCCATGTGGTGTATTTGAAAAACGCCGACGCCACCAAACTGGCGGGCACCTTGCGATCGGCCATCAACACCGGCAGCTCAGGCAGCACGGGCACCAGCGCAGTGATGTCTCCCACCACGACCAGCCCAAGCAGTGCGGGTGCGATGTCGGCCAGCACCGCCTCCAACCAGGCCACCACCGGCGGGCAAGTGCAGGCGGACCCGGCCACCAACTCGCTCATCATCACCGCGCCTGAGCCGCAGTACCGTCAGCTGCGCGCGGTGATTGAAAAACTCGACGCACGACGTGCGCAGGTATTTGTCGAGAGCATGATCGCCGAAGTCAATGCGGACAAAGCGATGGAGCTCGGCGTGCAGTGGCAAGGTGTCATGGGCAACCCCGGCGACTCACGCGTGGGCGTGATGGGTACCAACTTCGGTGTCGGCGGGGCCAATATCATCGGCTTGTCCGGCGCCGCCAATGGCGCGATCACGCCCTCCACCGGTCTGAATGTGGGCGTGGCCAACCAGGTCAACGGCGTGTACGTGCTGGGCTTTCTGGCCCGTGCGCTGCAGGCCAACGGCGACGGCAACATTCTGTCCACGCCAAATTTACTGACGCTGGACAATGAAGAAGCCAAGATCGTGATCGGCCAAAACGTGCCGTTTGTGACCGGCCAGTTCACCAACACCGGCTCGACCGGCGGCGCGGTCAACCCCTTCCAAACGATAGAACGCAAAGACGTGGGCTTGACGCTCAAAGTCAAACCGCAAATCAGCGAGAACGGCACCATCAAGCTGGCCATCTACCAGGAGGTCTCCAGCGTGCAGGCGTCCTCGGTCGGCTCGGCCACCGGCCTCATCACCAACAAACGATCCATTGAATCGAATGTGCTGGTCAACGACGGCTCGATCGTGGTGCTGGGTGGTTTGCTGCAGGACGAGTTCGCCACCAGCGAACAAAAAGTGCCGTTCCTGGGTGACATCCCGATTCTGGGCGGCCTGTTCCGTGGTGAATCCAAGAGCCGCAAGAAAACCAACCTGATGGTGTTCCTGCGCCCGCTCGTCGTGCGCGACGCGGCCAGCACCGAAGCACTCTCGCTGGACCGCTACGGCCAAATGCGCGCCACGCAACAGGAGATGCAACCCAAAGCCAGCAACGACATCCCGCTGGAGAAGTCACCGGTCATGCCGGTGTTGCCACCTTCCCCACTGGGGGCCAAAGCTGCCCCGACCGGCAACGCGCCTGCCCCAGCCGTCCCAGCAAAGCCTGCCAACGCACCATGAGTTCGCCCGCGCACTACCCTTTGCCGTATGCGTTTGCGCGCAGCCAGCAACTGTTGCTGGAAGAGGCACGCGGCGAGCTCACGCTGTGGTTGCATGACTTGAGCAATGCAAGCGGCCTGAGCGAGGTGATGCGCAAATACGATGTGCATCAGGTGCACACCGAAAGCCCTGAACAATTGCGCCAGCGCATCAGCGCGGCTTATGCGCAAAGCGAGTCCAGCGCGGCCACGGTGGTGAGCGAGGTCGAGAGCGATGTGGACCTCTCGCGCATGATGGAAGCGCTGCCTGCGATTGAAGACTTGCTGGAAACCGCCGACGACGCGCCCATCATCCGCATGCTCAATGCCTTGCTGACGCAAGCGGCGCGCGACGGCGCCAGCGACATCCACATCGAACCTTACGAGCGCCACTCCAGCGTGCGCTTTCGGGTGGACGGCACGCTGCGCGACGTGGTGCAGCCCAATCGCGCGCTGCACGCGGCGCTGATCTCGCGCTTAAAAATCATGGCCGAGCTCGACATCTCCGAAAAACGATTGCCGCAAGATGGCCGCATCTCGCTGCGCATTGGCACACGGGCATTGGATGTGCGGGTGAGCACCCTGCCCAGCGCCCACGGTGAGCGCGCGGTGCTGCGTTTGCTGGACAAAACCGGCAGCAAGCTGAGTCTGGAATCGGTGGGCATGCAAGGTGAAGTGCTCAAGCGCTTTGAACAGTTGGTTGCGCAGCCGCACGGCATCGTGTTGGTGACCGGCCCCACTGGATCGGGCAAAACCACCACGCTGTACGCGGCGCTGGAGCGGCTGGACACCGCGGGGCAAAACATCATGACGGTGGAAGACCCCATCGAGTACGAGCTCGCCGGTGTGGGTCAAACCCAGGTCAACGCCAAGATCGACCTGACCTTTGCCGCCGCCTTGCGCGCCATCCTGCGCCAGGATCCGGACATCATCATGATCGGCGAGATCCGCGACTTTGAGACCGCACAAATCGCCATTCAGGCCTCGCTCACCGGCCACCTGGTGCTGGCCACGCTGCACACCAACGACGCGGCCAGCGCCATCACGCGCCTGACCGACATGGGCATTGAACCTTTCTTGCTGAGCTCTTCACTGCTGGGTGTACTGGCGCAGCGCCTGGTGCGCAAGGTGTGCACCGCGTGTCATGGCGCGGGCTGCGCCAGCTGCGCGCACACCGGCTACCAGGGCCGCACCGGCGTGTTCGAGCTGCTGGTCACCGATGACGCGATCCGTGCACAAATCCATGCCCAGGCGGCGGAGGCCGACATCCGCGCCGCCGCCCTGCACAACGGCATGACGCTGATGCGCGATGACGGCGAGCGCCTCGTCCAAAGTGGCATCACCACGCGCGAAGAGCTGGTGCGCGTCACCCGCGACTGACACCAGCACCTGAGCTACCCGCAACATGCCCGCCTATTCATTTGATGCGCTCACCGCCCAGGGCGAAACCCGCAAGGGCATTCTGGAAGCCGATACCGCTCGCACTGCGCGCAGCCTGTTGCGCGCACAAGACCTCGTGCCTTTGCGCGTGGAAGCGGTCGGCGCCGGCGCCAAATCCGACACCGCCGCGCCGCGCAGTATCTGGCAAATGACCTTGTGGCAAAGCCGCGTGTTCAGCGCCACCGCGCTGGCCATTTGGACGCGCCAGCTGGCCGGACTCGTCAGCGCAGGGCTGCCGCTGGAGCGCGCCTTGACGGCCTTGTCTGACGAAGCCGAGGATGAACGCCAACGCCAACTGGTGGCGGCTTTGCGCGCAGAGGTCAACGCCGGCGCCAGTTTTGCCGCCGCCTTGGCGCAACACCCGCGCGAGTTTTCTGTGACCTTTGTGGCCGTGGTCGGTGCGGGCGAGCACAGCGGCAACCTCGGCCTGGTGCTCGACCGCCTGGCCAACGACCTGGAGCAAAGTCAGGAACTCAAAGCCCAGTTGATGGGCGCCGCGCTGTACCCGGCCATCGTGACGCTGGTCGCGGTGGTGATCGTCACCTTCTTGCTGGCCTATGTGGTGCCGCAAGTGGCTCAGGTGTTTGTCGGCAGCAAGCGGGCTTTGCCCACGCTCACCATCATCATGCTGGCACTGGGCAGTTTTGTGCAGCACCAGGGTTGGTTATTGGTGTTGGGGCTCATCGGCGCGGGCATGGCTGCGCGCATCGCTTGGTATGGCGAGGCCTTCCGGCTGCGTTTCGATGCCGCCTGGCTCACGCTGCCGCTGGTGGGCAAACTGGCCCGCGGCTACAACGCGGCGCGCTTTGCCAGCACGCTGGCCATGCTGGCCGCAGCGGGCGTGCCCATTCTCAAAGCGCTGCAAGCCGCCGCCGAAACCTTGTCCAACCGCGCCATGAAACAAGACGCGCTCGATGCGCTGGTACAAGTGCGCGAAGGCGCGCCGCTGGCCTCGGCGATGGCACAAAAGAAACGCTTCCCGGGATTGCTCAGCATGTTCGCCCGCTTAGGCGAGCAAACCGGTCAGTTGCCCACCATGCTGGAGCGTGCGGCGCGCCAACTCAGCACCGAAGTGCAACGCCGCGCGCTGCAACTGGCCACGCTGCTGGAGCCGCTGCTGATCGTGACCATGGGCGTGGTCGTGATGCTGATTGTGCTGGCGGTGCTGTTGCCGATTATTCAGCTTAATCAGTTGGTGCGGTGAGGGCGCATTGGCCAGAACTTGCGTCCTTGGCCGTGTGCCATCATAAGCACACAGCATTCGATCAGAACGGAATATCGTCGTCCATGTCCTCAAAGCCGCTGGCCGACTTGGCCGGTGCGG
Organism: Comamonadaceae bacterium; assembly: GCA_947454695.1. Classification (GTDB taxonomy): domain Bacteria; phylum Pseudomonadota; class Gammaproteobacteria; order Burkholderiales; family Burkholderiaceae_C; genus CANGMW01. The sequence goes on from CANGMW010000078.1 coordinate 9,706, forward strand.
CCGGACGTGCTGCAGGAGCTGAGGGTGCGCGCGCAGCGGGCGCGGCGCGGCGCGGGGCGCCGCCGTCTTCGTCCGACGGGCCGCCCATGCCTTCGCGCTTGCCCAGCAGTTGCATCTCGGTGGCGATGATGTCCACCGTGTTGCGCTCCACGCCGTCTTTGTCGGTGTACTTGCCGTACTTCAGGCGGCCTTCCACATAAACGGGTTGGCCTTTTTTGATGTACTCACCGGCGATCTCGGCCAGGCGGTCGTAAAAAGTCACGCGGTGCCATTGTGTGTCTTCAATGGTTTCGCCGGTGTTTTTGTCTTTGCGCCGGCTGCTGGTGGCCACGCTCACATTGGCCACGGCTTGGCCCGAAGGCAGGTAGCGGATTTCGGGGTCGCGGCCGCAGTTGCCGACCAGA
>CANGMW010000079.1 GCA_947454695.1 Comamonadaceae bacterium
ACGTGAGCTTGCATCAGGTTCACCTGACTGCGGGTGTCGAACTGCACACCACCCTTGATAACGGCTACGACATCTACGCGACTAACGCGCAAGTGTTGATCACGGCCGGTGGTGATTTGTTTGTCAACGGCGACTACGGCGTGAACATCTCTCAGATGGACGTGACGGCTGGCATGGCAGTGCTCAACACGCTCGACAGCCCGTACTTTGAAGGCCCGTACATGCCCGATGGCAGCACCAGCCTGATTGAGGTGCGTGTCCACGGTACGGTGGACTTGAACCACGCGCACATTGATGTCAGCTTCGGTGGCAACATCCACGCGACGGACTTCAACATTTACCAGTCCACCATTTGGGGTGGCCGGTATGTGAACGTGGCTGACGCCAGCATCCAGGTGTCGGCGGACACCATCACGGTCTCGGGCGATATCGCCATTGAGCAATCAACCATTCACACGGATGCGGTGGAGTACATCTACCAAAACCCGGTCTACACCACTGATGGCGCGGATACGTACACGATCGACTACAACACGTTCTCGGATTGGGAACTCTCTGGGCAGCACCTCAAAGGTGTGGATCCTTTGTTGAGACTGATTGGTGAAATTGAAATGACCCATGTTGAAGTGCTGGTCTCTGCTTACGGGGATGTGCGCGTCGGCGGCGATGTGGGTATCACACGTGGTGACCTCTCGACGGGCGTTTTGCTGGACATGAACTACAACACGGTCGACGTCTATTCTGATTACTTCATCAGCATCGGCGGTGACGTGGGTATGCGACTCGATGGCGCCAGCGCCGAAACCGTGCACAGCAGCAACTTGTCGGTGGTGATCTCTGCCTGGAATGATGACATCACCGCAGGGGGCGTTGACATCGGCGCGACCAATGTGTTGGCAGACCAGTTCGATTTCAACAACAACCAGATCCTGCTCAATGCGGGTCATGTTGAGTGGAACGACGACCACTACGATACCTATTACGCCAACATTGATGTGACCAATGACATCGGGATGTTCGTGACCGCGACGGGCAACGATGCAACCGCGAGCTACATTCAGATCATCGACAACACCATTGAGATCAGTGCAACTGACAATGTGTACGGCGGTTTGGTTGGTTTCATTGCCGACGTATCCACAGACCAGTTGGACATGCATAACAACGACACCACCATCCACGGCTACAACGTCTATATCGACAGCTTAGTCAATGGCCTGGTGGGTGTGGACGGCGTCTTGAGCCAGGACAATGTCTACGGCAATGACGTTTTTGTGTACGGCAACGAGTCCTATGGTGAGGTCTCCATCGGCACCATGATCTTGGATGGAAACGACATTCAGGCCACGATCTGGAGCAACGGCATCACCATCGATGACCTGTTCCAGGTGAACGTTACTCAGGACCACATCAGCCTGTATGGCGAAGAGATCACGATTGGTGATTCGGCCAACTTGCTGTTCGGCACGCTGTACGACGACAACGCGGTCATTGACATGATCGATTTGACCAAGAACTTTGTGCTCCAGCACCCGCACAGCACCGTGGGTGCAGACGATGGTTACGGCCCGCGCAGTTACTGGTGGACGGCTGATTTGTATGTTGAGGAAAACAACGATCTGTTCATTCGTGACATCAAGCTGGACGGCTCGCAGGCCTTCATGACCTTTGATGCCAGCGCCGGCGCAACGGTCCACTACGATGTGAACATCAGCGATCTGGGCGTGGCACGTAACAACGACAACGGCACCTTCGGTGCTGTCTACACTTGGGATGGTGAAAACAGCATTGACCACTACGAGCGGGGTGACTCACACGGTGCGCTCTCGCAGCAGTTTGATTTGCTGGACCTCTCCGGCTTAGGCATCACTGCAGCAAGCCAGCTGAACTACACCATCACGCGTGGCCCGACCAACACCTTCAGGGCGGGCTACATTCAGGAAGTGGACTTCAGTTTGAAGGCCGATTCCTTAGGTACCCCGGATGTGGATCCGCACCTGGCCGCAGGCAGTACCGTGGTGTTCCATCTTTACAATGTCGTCTTGAATGGCAACCTGGGCTTGGATTTGACGTCAAATGCGACGACCAACGCCATGATCTGGCAAGACATTTACAAGTACAGCTTACACTTGGCGCCATGAAATTGTTGATTTCCCTGCTCGGGGCACAGAGCGAAGCGGTCGCCCGTGCCATCGACTTAGGAAAACAACTCAGGGGTCGGGGGCATGCTCTGGACTACTTGGGGACTTTCACCCAAGCCGATATGGCCGAGATTCAAGCGCAGGGCGCCTCGGCCATTCATCAGATTGGCGCTGAGCCTTACGACGCCTTGTTGGTGGCTTCCCTGGGCGGGCCTGATCGCCTGACCCAGCTGGCCCGTCGCATGCCGACGGTGCTGCTGGTGCAGGAGAGCATGCTCGACCTGATGTCGCTCAAAGGTGATTTCGTTCACTGGGTGTCGCTGTTCCGTGCGGCGCGCGGCATTGTCTTCATGACAGAGCAGCAGCGCGACAAGGTGTTTGCGTCGTTCATCACCGGGCTGGATACTGCACGCATCGTGACCATGGGTTGTGGTGCACCCGCCGAGGCCTTTGCGCCCCGGGCAGGCAAACCCAAGGAATTCTTTGGCATTGCCATGAGTGCACCGGTGGTGGCTTCCAAGCACCAGCAGGACTTGATTTCTGCCGGCGAGCGACTGCGCGAGTTCAACCTTATTTTCACGTTTATCGGCAACAACAGCCAAATGGCGAGTTTGCCCGAGGGCATCCGAAAGATTGTTGAACGCCACCCTGAGCGGTATGTATTTACCGGGGCGAAAACCGGCTCTGAAACGCTGCAATTACTGCGGGATAACGACTTATACTGTCATACCTCATCAGACGAGGGTTGGTCCCAAGCTGTGATTAATTCCGCAGCCATCGGCCTGCCACTGATGCTCAGTGAGATCGATGCCTTTGCCGGCACTTGGATTAACGGTGTCAATTGTTTGAAATTCCCGATTGGCAAGCCGGATTTTCTGGCTTCGAGCCTGCGCATGCTCTTGCAGGACGATGTCTTGCGCGCCAGCCTGGGAACCGCAGCGCAGGGTACGGCTCGGCGTTATTCAGCCGACCGCTACACCTCGGTCGTCACTCAGCTTCTCGAAAGCACAAAAAAATGAACGTATTAAAAAAATTCGTCCTGGTTCTGGCCGGGGCGTGGTTGACCACGCCCGTGTATTCACAGGCTTTGCAGTTCAAAGATGTTGCCGCACTGGCGGTGGCCAACAGTCCTTCCATCAAAGCCCGAGAGCGCGATTTGGAAGCGGCCAACAGTGCACTGAGTGGCGCTGAGTGGCTGCGCTACCCCAGTGCAACGGTGACCTTGGCGTCTCAGCCCTCAGGCAGTGATGGCAAATCATTGCCCACGGGTGAAGGCTCCCAGTCGTCCATGTTGCGAGTGGAGCAGACGGTGTATGCCTGGGGTGGTATTGAGGCACGGGTGCGCACGTCTTCCTTGCAACGCGATGTGGCGGCCTTCACTGTGCAATCCGAAACCAATACGGTCTTGGACCGCGTGATCACCGCGTTTGGCCAGTTGCAACAAGCCCAAGAGCGCATTGTGATTCAGCAAGATTCAGTCAAGCGGCTCAAGGAATACGACGCGATGATGGCGCGCCGTTTTGCGACTCAGATTGGTTCGCGCAATGACGTGGCACTGGTCACTTCGCGCTTGCGCCAAGCAGAATCCGACGTGGTGCAGTCGCGGGCTTTGCGTGACCGTGCGCGTGCAGCGCTGGAAGAAATCACCGGCAGCGCTATTCCTGCGGTGCAGTCGCAAAAACCGTTTGCTTTGAATTTCAACTCACTCGACGCTTTGCAGTTGACGGTACTGGATGCGGCGGTGGAATTGCGCAGCGCCCGTTTACAGCGCGACATTGCCGAGGCGCAGGTGGATCAGCGTACGGCCGATATCTTCCCCAAATTGCTGGCACGGCTGGAGCGGATTCATACCGCCAGCTCCAATGTTCCCTCTGTGGACTACACGCAGGCCTATTTGGTGATCGAGGGCACGCTGGGCAACGGTCTGGCGCAGGTCGAAGGCGTGCGCGAGAGCGCAGCCAAAGTCTTGTCTGCGGAGCAACAAGTTGAAGTGGCGCGTCGCAGCTTGTTGCAGACTGCCAGCTCGGCTTGGACCGACTACAAGTCGTTGGAGGAACAGTTGCCCAACCTCAAAGAAATCACCCAACAAAACGAAGAAATCGTGGAATCGTTCTTGCGTCAGTACATTGCCGGTAAAAAATCATGGCTTGAAGTGCTCAACCAGGAGCGAGAATTGACGCAAAGCAGACTCTCCCTTGTGGACTCCTACACTTCTGCGATCAGCACGGCCAACCGGATTCTTCGGCTGGCCGGGCAACTCATGCCTGCGGCCCCGCAGCCTGCAGCTAACCTGGATACTTCTAAATGACCATGACTCAGAACCCTGAGCACGACGGGCGTATTGACCCCAGCGCTGAGGCTGAGGAGCCGGCGCCGATCCACGAAGACTTAGAACTTGCTTCGTTGTTGTCGCGCCTGGCTGCATTGCAAGGCGAGGCCGTCGGCAAGGTGCCACTGATCATGACGCAGTCGGGTGCGCAGGGTGCCGAGATTGCGGCCATGCAGCGCCCTCAACGGGCCTGCGAAATTTGGCTCGCTGTTTTCCCCGCAGGTAAGGCGATCAAACTCGCCGACGGACCGAACGCGGACCAGATGCCCACGCTGTGGGTGTCACCGGATGAGTCGCGTGTTCTGATTCTGACCGGGCGTCTGACATCCGGCGCCTACCAGGCCTTGGACGCACAAGGCAAGCCGCTTCAGTTGACCCCGGAAGAAGGGCGTGAGGGCGTTCACCTGTGGCTGAGCGTCGTGGCTGAAACGCAGCACCTGTATGGCAAGACGCCGCAAACTGCGCGTGACTGGTTCCGTTACGCGCTGCTCAAGCGCAAAACTATTTTCATCGAGGCGGCGCTGGCTACTGCCTTCATCAATATTTTGGCGCTGGGCAGCTCCTTGTATTCGATGAACATCTATGACCGCGTCGTGCCCTCGCGCACGTCGTCTACCCTGTGGGTGCTGAGTATCGGCGTGATTCTGGCCTATGTGTTTGACTTTGTGATCAAGCATGTGCGCGCCAAATTTGTGGAAACGGCTTGCAGGGGCATTGACAACGAGTTGTCCAGCGTCTTCTTTGACAAGATGCTCAACATCCGCATGGACAAACGCCCCGCCGCGGTAGGTACTTTTGCCTCGCAGATCCGCCAGTTCGAGACGGTGCGCAATGTGCTGACCTCCACCACCATGTTTGTGATGGCCGATGCGCCGTTTTCTTTGCTGTTCATTGCCGTCATTGCGGTGATCGCGGGGCCCATCGCCATCATCCCCTTGATGCTGTTGCCGCTCACGATAGCGGCAGCGTTTATTTCTAAAGAGCGGTTCAACCGACTGGCGCGCGACAAAGTGGAAGAGTCCAATGCGCGCAACGGCTTGCTGGTGGAGGTGATCTCCGGCATTGAATCGGTCAAAGCGGCGCAGGGTGGCTGGAAGTTTTCACGCCGCTGGGAGCGTCTTAACACGTCGCTGGCCAACAATGACTTGACGACCCGCCTGCATTCAATGACGCTGATGTCCACCGTGCAGATGATTCAGCAGCTGCTGTTCATTGCCATCATGGTGGCCGGGGTCTATGCCATTCATGATGGCACGCTGACCACCGGTTCGTTGATTGCCTGCACCATCATTGGCTCACGCGCCCTGGCGCCTGCAGCCGCACTCACGGGCATTGTGTCCCAGTGGCAAGGCGCTATGGCCGCGCTAGAGGTGCTCGAGCGCATCATGGTGCTGCCCACGGACAACGCCAGCGGGCAGCGGGCCATCATTCCGGAAACCTGTGCCGGCAACCTGCTGTTGGAAGATGTGAAATTTACCTATGGCCCCAACATCCCCGCCAGCATTGAATTGACCCGAGCCGCATTTGCGCCGGGCGAGCGTGTGGTGATCATGGGGGCCTCAGGCTCAGGCAAATCGACCTTGCTCAAAGTGGCGTCGGGCTTGTTTGTGCCGAATGAAGGCAAAGTGTCTTTGGACGGCATTGACATGCAGCACCTGGCCTCAGGCTTTGTGCGCGAACAAATTGGCTACTTGCCCCAAGACGTTTGGTTGTTTGAAGGCACCCTGCGTGAGAACATCATCGTCGGCTTGCCCTCACCCAGCGACGCGCAAATTTTGCGCGCCGCCGAGCTGACCGGTTTGATCGCCGTCATCCGCAACCACCCCATGGGATTGGCCTTGCCCATCACCGAGGGCGGGCGTGGTTTGTCGGTGGGGCAGCGCCAATTGGTGGGACTCACCCGTTTGCTGATTGCCCAGCCCAAGATCATGCTGCTCGATGAGCCCACTGCGGCCTTGGACAACCGTCTTGAGAATTACGTCGTGAATTCCATCACGTCGCACATTGCCAAAGACTCGCTGTTTGTGCTGGTCACGCACAAGGTGGAGTTGCTGCGTTATGCCTCGCGCGTCATCATTGTGGACAAGGGCAAGATCGTGATCGATGGCCCGCGGGACCAGGTGGTTGAAGGCCTTAAAGGCAAGTTGGCAGCGCAGCAAGCAGAAGCCTCGCGTGCAAATGAAAAATTGACAGGGGGCCAATCATGATGGGTCGCAAAGATGCAAAGGACCACAGCCTGGTTTCCGGGCGTTGGGTCATGTGGACCATGTCCGCGTGCGTGGCCGTGTTTGTGGTGTGGGCTTATTTCAGTGAGCTCGACCAGGTCACCCGCGCACAGGGGCAGGTGGTGTCGAGTTCGCGCACACAGATCATTCAGTCACTGGACGGCGGCATCATCGAAAACCTGGCGGTCAAGGAAGGCATGCCTGTGAAAGCCGGGCAGTTGCTCGTTCAGTTTTCTGCTGCACGCGCCGAAGCTGCTTGGCGTGAGACCCGCGCTAAAGCCGCCGCTTTAAGCGCTTCGGTCACGCGACTGCGCGCCGAGGTGTTTGATGAGCCCCTCAAATTTGACAGCCTGGTAAAGGCCCACCCCAGTTTTGCTGCCAATCAGAAAGAGCTTTACACCAAACGCCGCAAAGCCTTGAACCAGGAGTTGCAGGTCTATGGCCAAGCCTTGAAGCTGGCCAACCAGGAGCTTGCTGCGACCGAGCCCTTGTTGGCCAAAGGCGATGTGGGTTTGGCCGATGTGCTGCGCCTGCGCCGCCAGGTGGCTGATTTGGACGGACAGATCGTTAACCGCAAGAACAAATATTTCCAGGACTCTCAGACTGACTTGGCCAAGGCCCAGGAAGAACTGGCCTCGGTGATGCAAGCCCTGGAGCAACGAAAAATTCAGTTGGACAACTGCGAGATTCACGCGCCGCGCGCCGGCATCGTGAAGAACATCCGTTTCACCACCTTAGGCGCTGTGGTCAAGCCGGGTGAAGATATTTTGGAGCTCGTACCGGTGGACAGCGATTTGATTGTGGAGGCCAAAGTGCGGCCTTCCGACATTGGATTTATCCGCATTGGTATGCCAGCAGCGATCAAGATTGATGCTTTCGACTATTCCATTTTTGGTGCGTTGCAGGGTGAAGTGTTGTACATCAGCGCGGACACGCTCAAAGAAGAAGCCCGGGCTCAGCCGCAGGACAGCACCTATTACGTGGTTCGCGTTCGTTCCACCAGCACGAGTCTGGTGGGTAAGAATGGCGAAAAAATGGAAGTCATTCCCGGCATGACCGCCTCCGTGGAAGTGCTCACCGGCAAGAAAACCATCTTCAACTATTTGGCCAAGCCTATTGTTAAAACCATGGGTGAGTCCATGAAAGAGCGCTGACAGGCATGAAGGTCCATGTCCTTCAACACGGCTTACAAGACATGCACAGCCATTACTATGGCGAATCGGTGCATCTCAAGCAAGCCATTGAGGGCATGGGGGCCGAATGCGCGCTGTATGTGTTTTCAGGGTGTGATCCCGCCCTGGTGAGCGCGCTCAATGCCCACCCCATATTCAGTGTGCCTGCCGACCATGGGTTCGATCCCGACCCCTTGAGCAAAGAGCTCAGTGGGTTTGTGGTGTGCGGAACCGCTTTTGCCGAGTCCCTCTCCAAGCACCTCCCGAAGCGTTACGCCGCGGACGAGTGGATTTTGGTGCCTTACACCACCCAGGTGGAAGCCTATGGCATGGGCTTGTGGCTGAACTCGCTGCCCACCGGTGCTCGACCCAAAGTCGTCCTTTTTTGCCACCGACCCGAATTGATCTGGCAATGCGACCCAACGCGATCCAAAATGCAGGCCAACCCCAGCTTTTGGCGTTGGTCTGGTCATTTGATGGTCAAAGCCGTTGGCGCGGACAACGTGACTTTGGCGACGGGCGATGCCCGGTTAGCCGATTTTTTGGGGCAATTCTCGACCTTGAAAACCGTGGTGTCCGGCTTGGCCACCGCTTACTTTTTAGATGCGCACGCCTTGTCGCAGATCCCCAAAGATGTCGATGTGGGCATCGTGGGTGAATTTCGGGCAGAGCGGGGTAAAAACATCGTGCCGGCAACGCTGGCAGAGATGGACCGTTTGCGGCCAGGCCTGACTTACCGGCTTCAGGTGATGAATGGCAACGACGCCACGGAGTTACGTCCGCAACTCGACGCCTTGGGTTTTAAAGGCCAATTGCAAGTGGTTTGTGGCAACTTGCCGCCCCTTGAGTTTGAAGCCATGTTGGCACGCAGTCGCGTAGCCTTGTTGCCTTACCGGCAGGAGCGCTACGCCATGCGTACGTCAGGTGTTTTTTCTCAGGCCACGGCCTATGGCGTGCCTGTGGTCGTGCCCAGCCGTACTTGGTTGTCCGATGCGGTTCAAACCGGCCAAGCTGCCGGGGTGTTGTTTGACGAATGGAGCGCACCTGCCATTGCTTTGGCCGTTGTGCAAGCCATGGACCATCTCGATCAACTAACGGCAAGCGCAGCAGCAGTGGCGCCTGCATGGCGTTTAAAAAACTCGCCGGGGACGGTGCTGTGCAGCATGATGGCTGCGCTTGGCATCCCCCTCCCAACAAAAACCGCCACGTCCGCCTTGGCTTGACCGCCAGGCGTTTGAAATCGTATTGAGGAGTCCACCATGGCCGCTCGCATCGTCAGCACCTATGAACATTTGCAGTATTGGGAAGTCAAATCCCCTGAAGCCGTCGCGATGGTTAACTACAAGCACACCATCACTTATGCGCGGTTCATCAAGGACGTGCGACGGTTCACGGGCGCTGTGGCAGAGCTGGGTGTCAAGCACGGCGACGTGGTCTTGGTGTCCTGTGCCGATGTCTACATTCACTGGTTGTTTTTGCTGGCGGTTGAAAATTTAGGTGCAGTCTCTGCATCCGTCGTGATCCCGGTGCAACCCATTGCCCCGAAGATTTTTGAGCGGGCCACATTTATCCTCTCGGAAGAGGCGCCAGAGTGCTTGAGCGGCCAGAAGTTGCAACTGATCGACCAGCAGTGGGTGGCCGACACCATGGCGCGCCCGATACAGGACATCACCCCTCTGTTGTATCCCATTCAAGCCCATGACGGTTCACGACTCGTGAGCTCCTCGGGTACCACGGGTGAGCCCAAGGTGATGCTGCTCACCCATGCATTCCAAGAAGAGCGTATTCGCTTCAATATGGATTTTTCTGGTTTGACCCGGCGTTCACGCATGTTGTTGGCCGCACCTTACGCCATCAATCCGTCGTACACACGCATGATCAATTGCTTGCGCATTGGCGCCATGATGATGACTGGGCCACTGCCGGAGATGATTCGCAAGTACCAGCCCACATCCACGTGGATGATGCCGGTTCAAATTGAAACGCTACTCAACGACTTGCCTCAGGATTTCCCCAAGCCCCCCAAACTGGACATCATTTGCGCCGGAGCTGCCTTGTCGGCCAAATTGCGTGAACGCGTATTGGCCCGCTTGGCTACGCGTATCACCTGTAATTTTGGAACCAATGAAAGCGGGGCTCTTTTCACCGTGGACCCGCAAGGACGAGGCCTGCTGTTGCCAGGCGTGCAGGCCCAGGTGGTGGACGATGACTACAAGCCTTTGCC
>CANGMW010000080.1 GCA_947454695.1 Comamonadaceae bacterium
CGATCCGGTCAGTCTCCTTCACGCGCCAGCTGCCGATGTTGCGCAGCTCGGTGGGGCCGTCGGCGTACAAGGCCATCACCGCCAGCGTCATCGCGGCATCGGGAATATGGTTGCAGTCCAGGGTGAGGGCTTTGAGCGGCCAGGTGCCCCGCGACACCTCCAGCCAGTTGGGGCCGCTGGTGATGTGCGCGCCCATCTGACGGGCCGCATCAATGAAACGGATATCGCCTTGGATCGATGCTTCGCCCACACCTTCAATGCGAACCGGCTGCTTACCCTGCGCCGCCAGGGCGCCCAAGGCGATGAAATAACTGGCCGAAGAGGCATCGGCTTCCACATGCAGCACACCGGGTGACTGGTAGCGGCTGCCCGCAGGGATCGTGAAGCGCTGCCAGCCGTCGCGCTGAACCGTAATGCCAAAGCGGGCCAGCAAGTTGAGTGTGATTTCGATGTAAGGCTTGGAGATGAGCTCACCCACCACCTCGATCACGATGGCCTTGCCTGCCGAGGCCAGCGGAAGCGCCATCAGCAGCGCGGTGAGGAACTGGCTGGAGACATCGCCGCGCACGCGAATGGGCGCGTCGAGCTGAAGTTGCGGCTGACCGATGTGCAGCGGGGGAAAGCCGGGGTTGCCCAGGTAGTCGATCTGGCAACCGAGTTCCCGCAGCGCATCGACCAGATCGCCAATCGGGCGCTCATGCATGCGTGGCACGCCTTTGAGGGTGAAATCGCCCCCCAACACCGCCAGCGCAGCGGTGAGCGGGCGCATGGCGGTGCCGGCATTGCCCATGAAAAATTCGATGGCTTGCCCGGCTTGGAGCTTTCCGCCCAGACCGGTGATGGTGACGGTGGTGCCTTGTTCGGCCACGCCACACCCCAGCTGACGCAAGGCGGTGAGCATCACGCGCGTGTCATCGGAGTCGAGCAGATCGTGCAGGGTGGTTTCACCCTGGCTCAGTGCCGACAACAACAGCACGCGGTTGGAAATGCTTTTGGAGCCCGGCAACACCACGCGACCGGCAGCTTGAACCAAGGGTGGAAGGTCTAAAAAGGGCGTGGCAAACATCGGACTTGGTATCGGCAATGAGCGGCTTACTGGCGGCTTTTTTTGTTCATCGTCCAAGCACTGCGTGACTGACTGGCTTGGCGAATCAGACCCTCGAGTGCTTCGCCGTTGGCGTTGCTGAGCATCAGCTCCAGCGTTTGCAAATGACGCTGAAAGTTCTTGGATTGAGCGAGCAACTCATCGCGATTGGCTAACAGCACGTCGCGCCAAACATGCGGGTCGCTGGCGGCAATGCGGGTGAAATCACGAAACCCCGGACCAGCCATCGACAGGTAGTCTTTACCTTGCTCTTGCGAATTGATGGCGTTCATCATGGCAAAGGCAATCATGTGCGGTAAATGACTCACCGCTGCAAAAGCTGCATCGTGGGCTTCGGGCGACATCTGGGTGATGTGACTACCTACCTGCTCCCAGACCTCAATGGCCTGCTGCAACTGAGCGGTCTGGGTGTGTTCCACCGGCGTGAGAATCACCTGCTTGCCTTTGAACAAGTCGGCCTCGGCATGTTGTACGCCGGCGACTTCTTTACCGGCAATCGGGTGCGCGGGCACAAAGCTGCCGAATTTGTCACCCAAGGCACGGCGCGCGGCATTGACCACATCGCTTTTGGTGGAGCCCACGTCCATCACCAACATGGTGTCGGTGACCAAATGGCGAATGGCTTTGAGGGTGGCTTCGGTGGCCGCCACCGGTACCGCGATCAGCACGAGGTCAGAGCCCGACACGGCTTGCAAGGCAGAGGGCACATCGATATCGATCACGCCCAACTGTTTGGCGCGCTCGGTGGTGGAGGGCGATTTGCTGTAGCCCACCACGCGCTTGACCAAGCCCGCACGCTTGAGCGCCAGCGCAAACGAGCCGCCTATGAGGCCGCAGCCTATCAAGCCGAGTTGCTCAAACATAGCCGATCACTCGCCCACCGGGTAATTACCCAACAGCTTGTAGAACGCACAAATCGATTGCAATTCCTGCAAGGCGGCTGCCACATGGTCTTGCGAGGTGTGGCCTTGCAGATCGATGTAGAAATAGTATTCCCACTGGCCCGATCGCGCCGGGCGGGACTCAAAGCGTGTCATGGACACGCCGTGTTTTTTCAGGGGCACCAGCAGGTCATGCACCGCACCGGGACGGTTGGGCACCGACACGATCAGGCTGATGCAGTCGTTGCCCGTGGGAGCCGGGGGCGGCAGGGTGCCGGGCAGACAGACCACGACAAAACGGGTGCGGTTGAAGGCGTCGTCTTGAATCGCGTGCTTGACGATGTGCAAACCAAATTCTGAACCGGCACGCTCACTGGCAATGCCGGCCCAAGCCGGGTTGGTGGCGGCCAGGCGCGCACCCTCGGCGTTACTGGCTGCAGCGCGACGTTCAGCGTTGGGCAGGTAGGTGGTGAGCCAGTTCTGGCATTGGGCGAGTGCTTGCGGGTGGGCGTAGACCGCCTCAATGTCGTCCAGTGAGTCGTTTAAGCGCAGCAGGTTGTGGCGCACCAGCAAGCTGGTCTGCCCCACGAGTTGCAGCGGTGTGGTCAAAAACAAATCGAGTGAGCGCGAGATCACACCTTCGGTGGAGTTCTCTACCGGCACCACGCCGAACTCGGCACTGCCGGCGGCGGTGGCGCGGAACACTTCGTCCAGGCTGCTGCACGGCATGCGCTCGATGCTGGCACCGAAATATTGCAGCGCGGCTTGCTCGCTGAAGGTGCCGGCCGGGCCCAGGTAGGCCACGCGCTGAGCAGCCTCCAAAGCGCGGCAGGCCGACATCACTTCGCGCCAGATGGCTGCAATGCCTTGGGCCTTGAGCGGACCGGGGTTGCGCGATTGCAAACCGCTGATGACCTGGGCTTCGCGGTCCGGACGAAACACGGCCGAGCCTTCCACGCGTTTGATCTCGCCCACTTCGTTGGCCAGACCGGCGCGCTGATTGAGCAAGGACAGCAGCTGCTGGTCCAGCGCGTCGATTTCGGTTCTGAGTTGCGACAGGTCTTTGGCCATGGTGGGTCAGTCTTAGCTGTGGGTGCGCTCAAATTCTCGCATGTAGGCCACCAAGGCCTCCACACCGGCCATTGGCATGGCGTTGTAAATGCTGGCGCGCATGCCGCCCACCGACTTGTGTCCTTTGAGTTGCAAGAGGCCGTTGGCGCGCGCGCCGCTCAGGAAGGCCTCATTGCGGGATTCGTCGCGCAGGTAAAACGGCACGTTCATGCGCGAGCGGCATTCGGGCGCGACCCGGTTCACATAAAAGCCGGACTGGTCGATCGCGTCGTACAACCGTCGGGCTTTGGCGATGTTGCGTTGCTCCATGGCCGCGACCCCGCCGCTTTGTTTGAGCCACTGAAAAATCAAACCCGCCATGTAGATGCCATAGGTCGGCGGCGTGTTGTACATGGAGTCGTTGTCGGCCACCAGCTTGTAGTCGAAGGCGCTGGGGCAGGCCGGCAGGGCATGGCCGATCAAGTCCTCGCGTACCACCACCAGGGTGAGGCCGGCCGGACCGATGTTTTTTTGCGCGCCGCCAAAGGCCAAGCCGACACGGGACCAGTCAATCGCACGTGACAAGACCTGCGACGAAAAATCCACCACCAAGGGTGCCTGGCTGCCCAGGGCCTTCAGGTCGGGCAGTTCATGAAATTCGACGCCGTGAATGGTTTCATTGGAGCAGATGTGCACATAGTTGGCATCGCTGCTCAACTGCCAACTTTGAGGGGCAGGCAATTGGGTGTGGCCATTGGCCTCACTCGTGGCCGCCAGATTCACGCGCGCGTACTTGGTGGCTTCTTTGTATGACTTGGCACTCCAGGTGCCGCTGACCACCATATCCACCATGCCGCCACGGCTGAGGTTCAGTGGCACGATGGCGTTTTCGCCCAAGCCCCCGCCTTGCATGAAGAGGATCTGAAAGTTCTTCGGAATAGCCAGCAGTTCACGCAAGTCGGCTTGCGCCTGCTCGTAGATCGAGATGAATTCCTTACCGCGATGGCTCATCTCCATCACGCCCATGCCGCTGCCATGCCAGTCGAGCATTTCGCTGGCGGCCAGCGTCAGCACTTCGGGCGCGATGGTGGCCGGGCCGGCCGAAAAATTGAATGGCCGGGACATCAGTTCCCGGCGGTCTCGTTGTCGTCGCCGGCATCGCCCTCGGTGCCGATAACGTCGTTGGCGTCGTTTTCCACGATGCGCTGCAGGCCGCTCAACTTGGAGCCTTCGTCCAAGCCAATGAGGGTGACGCCTTGCGTGGCACGACCCAATTCGCGGATTTCTGAGACGCGGGTGCGTACCAGCACGCCCTTGTCAGTGATGAGCATGATCTCGTCATCGGCATGCACCAGGGTGGCGGCCACGACCTTGCCGTTGCGCTCGCTTTGCTGGATGGCGATCATGCCCTTGGTGCCACGACCGTGGCGGGTGTATTCGGTGATGCTGGTGCGCTTACCGTAGCCGTTCACGGTGGCGGTGAGCACACTTTGCTGTTCGTCTTCAGCCACGAGCATGGCGATCACGCTTTGGCCGTCTTCGAGCATCATGCCGCGCACACCGCGGGCGTTGCGACCCATGGGGCGCACGTCGTTTTCGTCAAAGCGTACGGCCTTGCCGCCATCGCTGAACAACATCACGTCGTGCTTGCCATCGGTGAGCGCTGCACCAATCAGGAAGTCGCCCTCGTCCAAGTCCACGGCAATGATGCCGGCCTTGCGCGGGTTGCTGAATTCATCCAGCGCGGTTTTCTTGACCGTGCCCATGCTCGTACCCATGAACACATAGTGGTCGCTGGGGAAGGTGCGGGATTCGCCAGTGAGCGGCAGCACCACGGTGATTTTTTCGCCCTCTTGCAGGGGGAACATGTTGACGATGGGGCGGCCGCGCGAACCGCGCGAGCCTGCCGGCACTTCCCAGACCTTGAGCCAATACAAACGGCCGCGGTTAGAGAAGCACAGGATGTAGTCGTGTGTGTTGGCAATAAAGAGCTGGTCGACCCAATCGTCTTCTTTGGTGGCGGTGGCTTGCTTGCCGCGGCCACCGCGTTTTTGGGCGCGGTATTCGCTCAAGGGTTGGCTCTTGATGTAGCCGCTGTGGCTGAGTGTGACCACCATGTCGGTGGGCGTGATCAGGTCTTCGGTGGACAGGTCAAACGAGCTGTGCTCCACCTGGCTGCGACGCGCGCCGAGTTTGGACTGGCCGAACTCTTGTTTGATGTCGGTGAGTTCGTCGCTGATGATGGTGGACACGCGTGCCGGCTTGGCCAGGATGTCGAGCAAGTCTTCAATCTCGCCCATTACCTCTTTGTACTCGGTCACGATCTTGTCTTGTTCCAAGCCGGTCAGGCGTTGCAGACGCATCTGCAAAATTTCCTGCGCCTGCGTGTCCGACAGACGGTACAAACCGTCGTTGCCCATGCCGAAGGTGCGGTCCATGCCGTCAGGGCGGTAGTCGTCGGCGTTGACCACGCCGCCATCGACGCGGGTGCGGGTGAGCATCTCGCGCACCAGCTTGCTGTCCCAAGGACGGTTCATTAACGCCATCTTGGCCACCGGCGGGGTGGGGGCGTTGCGGATGATGGCGATGAACTCGTCGATATTGGCCAGAGCCACGGCCAGGCCTTCGAGCACATGGCCGCGCTCGCGTGCTTTGCGCAGGGTAAAGACCGTGCGGCGGGTGACGACTTCGCGGCGGTGTTCCAAAAAGACCGAGATCAGGTCTTTGAGGTTGCACAGCTTGGGTTGCCCATTGATCAGGGCCACCATGTTCATGCCGAAGGTGTCCTGCAACTGCGTTTGCTTGTACAGGTTGTTGAGCACCACCTCGGGCACTTCGCCACGCTTGAGCTCAATCACCAGACGCATGCCGGATTTGTCCGACTCGTCCTGGATGTGGCTGATGCCTTCGATTTTTTTCTCGTGTACCAGCTCGGCCATGCGCTCTTGCAGGGTCTTTTTATTGACCTGGTAGGGCAGCTCGTCCACGATGATGGCTTGGCGCTGTCCCTTGTCGATGTCTTCAAAGTGGCAGCGCGCACGCATCACCACTTTGCCGCGTCCGGTGCGGTAGCCGTCTTTCACGCCGTTGATGCCGTAAATGATGCCGGCGGTGGGGAAGTCCGGTGCCGGAATGATCTCCATCAACTCGTCAATGCTGGCCTCTGGGTTGCGCAGCAGATGCAAACAAGCGTCCACCACCTCATTGAGGTTATGCGGCGGGATGTTGGTGGCCATGCCCACGGCAATACCGCCGGAGCCGTTAACCAGCAGGTTGGGCAGACGGCTGGGCAAGACCAGCGGCTCTTTCTCGGAGCCGTCGTAGTTGGGTCCGAAGTCCACCGTCTCTTTGTCGATGTCGGCCAACATCTCGTGCGCGATCTTGGCCAGGCGGATTTCGGTGTAACGCATGGCGGCAGCGTTGTCACCGTCGACCGAACCGAAGTTGCCCTGGCCATCCACCAGCATGTGCCGCATGGAGAAATCCTGGGCCATGCGCACGATGGTGTCGTAGACCGACTGGTCGCCGTGCGGGTGGTATTTACCGATCACGTCACCGACGATACGGGCGGATTTTTTGTACGGGCGGTTCCAGTCGTTGTTGAGTTCGCTCATGGCGAACAACACGCGGCGATGCACGGGTTTGAGGCCGTCCCGGGCGTCAGGCAGGGCGCGCCCGACGATCACGCTCATGGCGTAATCGAGGTAGCTGCGCCGCATTTCCTCTTCAAGGCTGACGGGCAAGGTTTCTTTGGCAAACTGGGTCATGGCGCAGGGCAGTCTCTATAAGCGTGAGCAACCCCCGATTCTAAGCGAACGCACCCCGCCTGTGGCATGGGTGCAACACAAAACTTGTTTACCCCCTGCTGAACCGATATGGGGAAAATGCTGAATTGACCAATTGACCGCGTGTGGCACAATCTTTTGGTTAGCAGGTGTGGCTTGTCGTGTCTCAATGCCACTTTTTTACCCCCCACGCAGCTGCGCTGCGGTTTTTTCCGTCTGAGGAGAATCATGAACTATTCGAACAAAGTGGCTCTGTTGTTGGCCGCATCGGCGCTTGTGTTGGCTGGTTGCTCAACCACCAAACCTGAACCCGCTCCGGTGGCCAAAGAAGCTGCTCCCGTGGCCGCCCCGGCGCCCGCACCTAAGGCGGCTGCTCCCGCTCCCCAGCCCCCGGCTGCTACCAAGGTTACCTACGCAGCTGACACCTTCTTTGACTTTGACAAGGCTGACTTGAAGCCTGAAGCCAAAGCCAAGCTGGACGATCTGGCCAGCAAAGTTAAAGCCATCAATCTGGAAGTCATCATTGCCGTGGGTCACACCGACGCCATTGGTTCCGATGCCTACAACCAAAAGCTGTCGGTTCGCCGCGCTGATGCTGTGAAAACCTACCTGGTGTCCAAAGGCATCGAGAAAAACCGCGTCTACACCGAAGGCAAGGGCGAAAAGCAGCCCGTGGCTGACAACAAAACTTCCGAAGGCCGCGCTAAGAACCGTCGCGTGGAAATCGAAGTCGTGGGTACCCGCGCTAACTAAATACAAGGACCGAGCCAGCCTGGTGCTGGCCTGACTCTTCAAACCCCGCCTCGGCGGGGTTTTGTTTTTTGAGCCGGCCGTTTCAGTCCATTGACGGCTTGAGGTTTTATCGGCTCGAAAGGGTCTAGATCGCGTCACATGTCTGATAATCCCATGATGACTTCCACACTGAACGCTGATCCGGCCGAGCTGGCCAAGTTTTCCGAACTCGCCCACCGCTGGTGGGACCCCGAGAGCGAATTCCGGCCCCTGCACCAGATCAACCCTTTGCGTTTGGAGTGGATCAACCAGCTGGTGCCGATCAAAGACCTCAAGGTGCTGGACGTGGGTTGCGGCGGCGGCATCCTGACCGACTCGATGGCGCGCAAAGGCGCACAAGCCACCGGCATCGACCTCTCCAGCAAAGCCCTCAAGGTGGCGCAACTCCACGCCTTGGAAGCCCAAACGCCCAACGTGCAGTACCGCGAAATCAGCACCGAGGCGCTGGCCGCAGAGCAGCCGGCCACCTTTGATGTGGTCACCTGCATGGAAATGCTCGAACATGTGCCTGAGCCTGAATCCGTGGTGCGCGCCTGCGCCGCGCTCGTCAAGCCCGGGGGCTGGGTGTTTTTCTCGACACTCAACCGCAACCCCAAGTCCTTTTTGATGGCCATCGTGGGGGCCGAGTACGTGCTTAACCTGCTGCCGCGCGGCACGCACGAATACGCCAAGATGATCCGCCCCAGCGAGCTGGCGCGCTTTGGCCGCGACGCGGGTCTTGAGCTGCAGCAAACGCGTGGCATGGGCTACAACCCCTTTACTCGGCGTTACTGGCTCAGCCATGACACCAGCGTGAACTACCTCTTTGCCATGCGCAAGGTGTGAGCGCTTCAAGCATGCCTCTTTTCACCGGCATTGACGCCGTCCTGTTTGACCTGGATGGCACCCTGATCGACAGCGCGCCTGATCTGGGTGCCGCCGCCGACAAGTTGCGCACTGACCGCGGCTTGCCGTCCTTGCCGTTTCAGGATTACCGCCCCATGGCTGGTGCGGGGGCGCGTGGAATGTTGCAGGTGGCTTTTGGCATGACGCCCGAGCACCCTGACTTTCTTGCTCTGCGCGAAGAGTTCTTCCTCAACTACGAAGCCTGCATGACCGAGCGCACCTACGCTTTTGACGGTGTGGCCGAGCTGATTGAGCAGCTCACCCGGCGCCAGCTGTTATGGGGCGTGGTAACCAACAAGTCCAAACGCTTCACTGAACCGCTCACCCGGGCCATGCCCTTGTTTGCCAGCGCACGTGCGGTGGTGAGCGGCGACACGACGCCGCACAGCAAACCGCACCCCGAGCCTTTGCTAGAGGCAGCCCGCCGCTTGGCGCTGGCACCTGAGCGCTGTCTGTATGTGGGCGATGACGAACGCGACATCGTGGCGGGCCACGCCGCCGGCATGGGCACGGTGGCCGCCACCTACGGCTACCTCGGACAAAAGACCGATGTGGCGAGCTGGGGCGCGCATGCCCACATTAATTCCCCTTTGGGTCTATTGCAATTGCTGGCTTAGGCCTAAAATAGGCCGCTTGGGGCTGCATTGGTTTCGACGTGGGTTCGGACGCGCAGCAGGGCATGTCGAGCTGAATGCGCTCGTAAAACAGATTCAAAAAAACTAACTGCAAACGACGAACGTTTCGCACTCGCTGCTTAATTGCACGTGAGCCTCACAACAGCAAGCCGATAGGCTGGGCAAGGGCAGTCAGATCGCAAGGTCAGGCTGTCCAGGCTGTGGGGTAATTTCATTCGGCTGGGTGGGCGTTGGGTAACTTAGCGCGCACCAAGATAATAGGTTGCTGGCGTCTTGTAGAGCGTGCCACTGCGCGCTACAAGGAGCGAGACTCAAATCAGACGGCTACACATGTAGAACTGTTCGAAGAAGGCTTGCGGACGCGGGTTCAAATCCCGCCAGCTCCACCATATCGCCATCCAATGGCGTCCGATAGACCTGTCGGACGCCATTTTTATTTATTGAAATCCATAGGCCACGTAATTTTCCGGGGCTAGGCCAGCCCTGTTTGGCCACTTCCAGACGATGGACGGTGTGTATGTTGGGGTGCAAGGCCAAATTTGGTGTAACAATTCGTTCCTGTGCCCCGAATTAATTGCAGAAGGCTTGCACGCGCACCGACAAGGCGTGCCGTAAAACCATCTGCCCAGCGGGAAAACATTCATTCACATCGCTGATGCGGCCAGCTTGTACTTGCAGGTCGATGGGTGCTCGTACTC